>DATBLC010000264.1:0-97006 GCA_036555515.1 Binatia bacterium | reverse complement strand
ATTTTCTACGACTACAGCCTGCTGCCCAACGGCGAAGCCGGGCGCTACGTAGAATGGGCGCGGGCCCGCGGCATCAAAGTGAAAATCCATTCCGGCGGCGTGTCGCGTTCGGGCGTGAGCCAGGTGGCCGGCTGGGAGATTATCACGACGCTCAACCCCGACATCATCGGCCATATTACCGGCGGACCGATTCCCATGCCCGAAGAGGAGATGATCCGCATCGCCAACGAGACCGAATGTTTCATGGAAGTGTGCACTTCGGGAAACTATCGTTTGGCCTTGAGCCTGGCGCGCGCGGTCAAGGCAAATGGCAACTATCATCGCGTACTGATCGGCACGGACACACCTGGGGGAACCGGGGTCGTGCCCCGGGGAATATTGCGCGAGATCGCGTTTATTTCATCGGTCGGCGAAATACCTCCGGAAAAATCGATTTGCATGGCGACGGGCAATGTCGGGCGGGCCCATGATTTGAATCTTGGCATTCTCGAAGAAGGACGCCCGGCCGATCTGGTCTTGCTGCACAAAATTACCGGCTCGGTGGCCAAGGACGCTCTGGACTCCTTCGCCAAGGGTGATCTGCCGGGCATTTCGTACGTTATCATCGACGGCGAAGCCCGCGTCGCCGGCCGCAGCCAGCAAACGCCGCCACCGGAGCTACTAGCGAGTCAATCCTGTTGCTAAAGGAGATTCACGCGTGAGTGATTTTGAATTCGGTGTCGGACTTTTTCCCACCGAGCCGTTGCAGCAGATGATTCATTTGGCAAAGGTGACCGAAGAGCTTGGCTATAGCCATATCTGGGTTGGCGATTCCCATCTTATCTGGCGCGAGGCCTATGTGAACATCGCCGCCATGGCGTTGAACACGACGAAGGTGAAGCTGGGCACTGGAGTTACCAATCCACTAACCCGTCATCCCTCGGTGGTCGGCAGCGCTTTTGCGACGCTGGAAGAGTACGCGCCCGGAAGAATGATCGTCGGCATCGGCCTGGGCGATAGCTCGGTGGAGACAATGGGCATGAAGCCTGCGAAACTCGCCTTCTTCGAGAAAACCATCCAGCAGGTGCGCGATCTCATCGACGGCAAAGAAGTGCAGCTGGAAACCGGCAAGATACACGTGCTCTTCCCGAGCAAGCGCAAAATTCCGATCTACATCGCCGCCAGCGGGCCAAAGATGCTGGAACTTTCGGGTCGCATCGCCGACGGCATTATTATTCTCGTCGGTATCGCCGATGACTATATCGCCCATGCCAGAGAAAGAATTGCCGCGGGAGCGCGAGCCGCAGCGCGAAAGCCCGAAGACGTCAAATTGGTTCTATGGGTTCCTTGTGCGGTGTCCGATTCGGCCCCTGCCAAAGACGCAGTGAAGGCCCATGTCGCCCGGGTCGTGGCCCACCCGCAGCCCTACGTGCTCGATCCCCAGGAGCAGAAGGTGCTGGCGGAGATTCGCAAGACCTACGATTACTATCACCACATGAATCAGGCCGCGAACCACGCCGAAGTGATTCCCGACTGGCTGGTGGATAAGTTCGCCATCGCGGGCACAGTTGCCGAATGCCGCGGGCAAATCGAAAGGCTGAAAAAGACCGGTATTCAACAGATAGCGATCATCCCGTACAGCGCGCCCGGCGGGAGCCGCGAAGAGACGATCCGAGGTTTCGCCAAGGCGATGAGCTGACGCTCGTGAGCACAATCCAGAAGGAGAAGCACGTTATGAAAATCGTACACACTATGATCCGGGTGAATGATCTGGATGAGAGTCTGAAGTTCTATTGCGATGCTCTTGGCATGAAGCTCTTGAAGAAGCGGGAATATCCATCCGGCCGTTTCACCAATGCCTTTGTCGGCTACGGATCGGAAGAAACCGACGCCGTCATCGAGCTGACGTATAACTGGGACACCCACGCTTACGATATCGGCAACGGATTTGGACACATCGCGCTGGGCGTTCCGAACGTCTACAAAACTTGTGACGAGCTGCGCGCCAAGGGAGTTAAGATCACCCGAGAGCCCGGCCCCATGAAGCATGGCACCGGCACCAACGCTATTGCTTTCCTCGAAGACCCCAACGGCTACAAAATCGAGCTGACGACGCGCGGCGAGTAGTCAGGGTTGAAATCGCGCAACCCCGCGGCGGTCCATGACGGTACTTTAGGCAGGAGCGGGGAAGAAACAACGTGCGAATTCCGGAGGATAATGGAGTGTGGCCTGGTTTGAATCTTGGCCGTTTAGCGACGTGCCCGTGAGCTGCTTGAACCTGGCCGCAAACGTGTCGGCGAAGCTGCCGGTAGAGGTCCGGCGGCCACAAGCCTTCTCCTCGTTGGCTCCACGATTAAGTTCAGTCCTTCAAGGGTGCGGGCTCCCAGAAGCGCGAGATCGCCGGGTTCGGCGAATACGACCTCGTCGATCGTGAAATACTTGTCGAGGCGGATAATCGCGAATCCGACGCTCCGCGTAACCTCTTGGCCGTTTGCGAGGACGAATAGCACGTCCTTTTTTTCGCGCCGGATGCCGATTCTCTCCAGCGTTTTCTCAGGCACCCACGTGAATTCACTCCCGGTGTCAATCAAGAGTTTAGGTATGACAACGGAACGAGACCTGTCCGTCGGATTCTCAATTTTGCATCTCGTGTGGAACGTTCCCATGTTGCAATCACCTTTGGGAGAAATTTACTGTTTGCGAGTTCGATTGTAAAGGTTCCGATGAGCGCGTCCCCTCGCTCAATCGCCCTCCATGAATGGGTTGAGAGGATCTATTCCTTCCGTCGCTGGACGACTTTTGGGGTTTTGCGCGCTGTCAGTCGACGTCGCCTTGCTCAAAAAGGACCGGCGGCTCGTTCCAGAGCTCTCTTCGACCAGTGATCACCGTAATCATTGACTGGTCGTAGCGAGTCGTAATATTTCTCTCCGTCACTTTCCCGCCGGCTGCAGCCCCTCTTTCTTGGCGATCTCCAGGGCGGTGTCCCTGTCGCGCTCGATCATGGAACGAAACTCAGCAGGCGCAATATACTTGACGACGCCGCCAGTTTTTTCGATCCGGGCGCCGAATTCCTTGGACTTGATCACTTTCTCGGCTGCGGTCGTGAGCGTATCAATGACCGGCTTCGACGTCCCGGTCGTCACGAAGGCCCCGGCCCAGCTGTCGAGGTAATCACCCTTGATTCCCAATTCGGCGGTTGTCGGCACTGATGGCAGCCCCTTCATCTTGTTGCCGCCCAGGAGCGCCAAAGTCCTGAGCTTGCCCGCGCTTTCCTGCGGCAGGGTCGCGATCGCGGTGCCAATGACAAAATCGAGGTGTCCGCCCAGCAGCGCCGGAATGTATTCTCCGCCACCCTTGTAAGGGACGTGTTTTATTTTGATGCCGGTATGCTGGGAAAGGATCAGGGAATTGAAGTGGCCGCCGACGCCCGTGCCCGCCGTTCCATAGGATAGTTTACCCGGGTTTTTTTTGGCGGCATCGATCAGATCATTGATGTTCTTGTAAGGGGATTCGGCGCGAACCGTGAGTCCGTCCGGGGCGGATGTGATGAAGGCGACGGGATAGAAATCCTTGTTGGTATCGTATTTCACGTCTTTAAGAGTAACCGGCGCCAGGACCATTCCGCCGAGGGTGTTCACCAAAATACTGTACCCGTCCTTGGGTGCAGTCAGCATGGTGGTAGCGGCCAGGCTGCCGGTTGCGCCGCCCTTGTTAATCGGCGCGATGGGAGAGTTGAGCACCTTCGACATTTCTTCGGCGAATATCCTGCCGGTGACATCGGCGAACCCTCCAGCGGGAAAGGCCACGACCATTTCGATGGGTCGGGACGGATATTTGTCCTGAGACCAGGACGGGGTTAGCGGTGAACAGAGATAGACGCCCAACACGAAAGCGAGCGCCGGAAGAAACCTCATGTGCAATCGAATCATCCTTTTCTCCTTCCCGATCAGAAACCGAAGATCCCCTTGGGAAGCCTGATTTTTAGCCACAGCTCGAAAATCGCAAAGCTTCCCAGCACGGCAGCGCTTGCGACCCCAAAGGCGCGAATCCAGTTTTTTCCCTCGATCAAGCCGAGCAGAAAACTCAACAGGACAAACGTCGTTACCACAAAACCGAGCCTTACCAAAAAGAAGGCATATAACAAGAGAGACAAGAGAACCAGAGTGATCTTAGCCCAATTCATTTCTCCGATCTCTGGGATTCCCTCCGCCGACCCGCGCACAGACTCGGCGAGAGCCACGAGCGACAAGATCACCAAGATCAGCCCCGACCAGAAGAAGATGAAGCCGGATTCAGGTTCCGTGACGCTGCCCAAGCCCAGGCCGGTCGCCCCATAACATACCAGGATGCCCACGGCAACCCAGAAAAGAGCGACGACGCTGGCGGCGGTGAATCTAGTCCTCTTCACTGAGCCCGCGCGCCAATCTTAATTTGCTGAAGAGCGGAATCACGAGCAAAAGAAAGGCAAACAAAATGAAAACGGCCGAAATGGGCCGTTGAACAAAAATCAGGAGACTGCCATCGGACAGAATAAGCGAGCGCCGCAATGCCGTCTCAAGCAGAGGCCCCAAGACGAAGGCCAGCACTAGAGGCGCGGGCTCGAAGGCGAACTTTTTCATCAGCAGGCCCACCAGGCTGAAAATGACCGCAATATAAATATCGGCGGTATTATTGTTGAGGCTATAGGCGCCGATCAAGCAAAAGAGGATGATAAACGAGGAAAGATAAGAGTACGGAATCTTCAAGATGCGCACCCATATGGGAATGAGCGGCAAGTTAAGAATCAAGAGCATGATATTGCCGATATACATGCTCGCGATCACTCCCCAGAACAGATCCGGGGAGTTCTTGATGAGCAAGGGTCCGGGAGGCAAGCCGTAAATCATCAGCGCTCCCAAGAGAATCGCGGTCATAGCGTTCGAAGGGATACCGAGGCTCAGTAGGGGAATGAAGGTTCCGCCCACCGCGGCGTTATTGCAAGCCTCGGGGGCGGCCACCCCCTCGATCTCGCCGTGACCAAAACGTTCCGGATGGCGCGAGAGTCTTTTTTCCAGGGCGTAGCTCAAAAATTGCGGCACGATGGCTCCCACGCCGGGCAGAAGCCCGAGCAAAAACCCCAGCAAGGACCCACGCGCTATCGGACCTATGGCTCGTTGCCAGTCTTCACGATTGGGGAAGAGCCCCTTGATTTTTCCGGCGAAGACTTCGGCCTTGGTCAGCACGCCCAAATTCTCCAGCACTTCAGCAATGCCGAATAGACCCATAACCACCGGCGCTATGCCGATGCCGTCCGCAAGGTCCAATATACCGAACGTAAACCGAGGCGTCGCGGTGATCGGGTCCAGGCCGACGCATCCCAGGATGATGCCGAAGAGCGCCATCATCAGAGCCTTCGCCATTGATTTTCTGGCCAGATAAGCGACTACAGCCAGGCCCATAACCATGAGGGCGAAGTACTCGGGCGGCCCAAACTTGAGAGCAAAATCGGCGAGGGTCGGTGCCAGAAGGATAAGACCGAAGATACTGACGGTGCCGGCAATGAAAGAACCAAATGCGGAGATTCCCAGAGCCGGCCCCGGCCGGCCTTTACGGGCCATTTGGTAGCCATCCAGACAGGTAACTACCGAAGAGGCCTCGCCGGGGATATTGAGTAAAATAGAAGTAGTCGAGCCGCCGTACATGGCGCCGTAACAGATGCCTGAAAGCATGATGATGGCGGAAATCGGACTGAGTTTGAAAGTAGCCGGCAACAGTAGAGCAATCGTTGCCGTAGGACCGATTCCAGGGAGAACGCCGACCAGGGTTCCCATGCTGACGCCGATAAAGCAATAGAGAAGATTTTGCGGCTGCAACGCGATGTTAAAGCCGAAGGCAAGGCTGGTTAAAGACTCTAGCATCGTATTGACCGTCGATTTATCAACTGCGGGCAATGCGAGATTACCACAGATTGCGGGTAAAGGGACTTTCTGGCCCAAGCAGGCGGGACAGCCGACGATTTCAGAAGAACCGCGCGACGGCAAACACGCCGATCATCGTAAAGGCGAGAGCAATTTTCAGTGCGGCGCCGAGGACAATACCGATGGTCGCCCCAAAGCCGGCGCGGGCAGCGTCGTGCAGGCCGCGGCGGGCCGTCAGTTCGCCGATCGCCGCGCCGATAAATGGGCCAAATATGACACCGGGTAATCCGAAAAATATCCCAATGGCCGCCCCGATTAGCGCGCCGACGATGGCGCGCTTGGAAGCGCCGAATCGTTTTGCGCCGTACATCGTTGCCCAAAAATCCACCCCGTAGTTAAGTAACGCAAGCACGCCCAGGATGGCGATGGTTTTTATGCCGACGTAGGCAAAGTCTTCAGCCCACGCGGCTAGGACGAGTCCGGCGAAGAGCAACGGCGCGCCCGGGATGCCCGGGAGCATGAGGCCGGCAAGACCGACTGCGACTATCAGAGCCGCGATAACCAAGAGCGCTAAAGATCCAGACATCCTCGTGCGTCACAGAGTGTTTATAGGGAATCTTCAGCGCTGCCGCTGGCGCAAGGGACTCTTGGTTGGCGCAACGGCACATGATGCATCTGAGCTGTTCGCTAGACGTTGGGCGATAATCATATAGACTTCCGGTGAAATGCCGAAGCCCATGTGGGTTGTGCCGACTTCCACGTGTTCGACATTTGATCCATTGCGGTCGATGCAAGCTTGCCATGCCACCATGGCGTCGGCGCGGGAGTAAATCGCCGTGACCGGCGTTTCCAGGGTGATGCTATTGCGGGACGCGATCTCAGCTTCCATGGCGTCCAGGTCGACGCCTTTGCGCCGAAGCCTTGCGGCGAAAACGGTATACTTGGGGCCACCGACGACGGGCGTGCCTAGGGTGATGACTCGGTGGATGAGCTCGGGACGCTCCCGGGCGAGTTCTCGGGCGATAAAGCCGCCGAAACTCCAGCCGATGATGCGAACCTGCTGCTTGGTGCGGCGGTGCATCGAAAACAGCCGCTTTAATATACGCGGCAAGACCTCGGAAACTTCCCCGGAATTACGTCCCAGATGCCATCCACTGACGTGATACCCCAACAACCGCAAATAGCTCTTGAGGATCGCCGTCGAGGCATCGCCGGCGCGGTAGCCGGGCAGGACGAGAACGGGTTCGCCACGGCCCCTGGGCTGTTTAGCGAGGTCGAGGGCGCGGAACAGTAGTTTTGGCAACTCTAGAAAGCTGCGCGCTTCGCGAATCAGGCCGGACGGCCTGGGAGGCTCGAGAAGGTGGATGATGGGCGTCATTGAGTGCACCTAGATCGATCGCTCGGCATCATTAATGATACCAGACTTGGCCGGCAGTGACTAGATAGGATCTTGACCCGGGTCGATTAGATCGATCGCGCCCGGTCCCGTTCGGATTCGAAACTTACCTTATTTGCCACGCCGAGTTTGAGGTGTAGGCAGGGTACGGGTTTTCCCCGGGAACGGACAGAGAGCCCTTATGCTGCACTCCGGGCACTTGGGCTTTTTTGCGAAGCAAACCCGCCGGCCGTGATATTGCAGCAGATGACAGAAGCGGACCCGTTTTTTTTCCGGCACAAGCGGCATCAAGTCGAATTCGATCTTGTCGGGATTCGTGTTTTTTGTCAGCCCGAGCCGCTGCGACAGACGCATGACATGGGTGTCGACACCGATGGTGTCTTGGCCGAAGGCATTGCCGAGAACGATGTTGGCGGTTTTTCGGCCGACGCCCGGCAACGTGAGCAGCTCTTCCAGTCGATCTGGAACCTTGCCGCCGAAGTGCTCAACCAAAGCTTTGCAGCAATTCTGAATCGACTTGGCTTTATTGCGATAGAAATTGATCTTGCGAATAAGTTGCTCGAGTCCGGCCAGCGGCGCTTGGGTATAGTCGGCCGCAGTCTTGTGGATCCGGAACAGTTGCGCGGTGACTTGATTGACGAGCTCGTCCCGCGCTTGGGCGGCGAGGATGAGAGCGACTAAAAGCTCCAGCGGATTGGTGAAGTCGAGGTCGAGCTTGGCGGCGGAATGAGCCTTTTCCAGCCGTGCGATTATTTTCTTGACCGCCTGCGATTTCGGCGCCGGTTTCGAGGTGAATTTGCGGGCTGTTACCATTTTGGTTATAGAAGAAAATATGCTACCAGATTACAGATTGTCAAAGGGAGGACTTGCCGGATGGAATTGAAAGAAATTCAGAGACTCACGCTGCCGAAGTTACGCGAACTAGCCAAGGAAGTGACTGATCTTCAGGGCGTGGGCGGCATGGAAAAAGAGGCGCTGATCAAGGCCATCGCCGCCGCCAAGGGAATCACCTTCGACGAAGCTTTCAAGGACACCCACGCGATTCACGCCATCAAACTGGACATTCGCGGGCTCAAAAAACAGAAAGTGGAATTGTCGGCCGCGAGCGGCGATCGGAAAAAACTCAAACGGATACAAAGAAAAATCAAGCTGGAGAAGCGGCTAACCCGTCATCTGGCCCGTGAGGCGAAGACTGCGGCGGCAAGAAGGGCCGCGCAACCTGCGCCTGCAGCGGCACCGGCCGCCGGATAAGCTTTCATGAGAAGCCTCGGTCCGATCCACGGCCGCGGATCGGCCAGCAATCCGAAGAATCGCTTCGAGACCGTTGAGCGTGTTCCGGAGGCGCCGGATTGCAGCGACGAGATCTCTTCCCCCCACACGCAATTTCTCAGCGATCGCTCCCAGTCGATCATCGCTTACAATGACAGCCCGGACGTTGGTTTTGACGCCAGCGTCAATCCCTACCGCGGCTGCGAGCATGGATGCGTATACTGCTATGCGCGCCCGACCCATGAATATCTTGGCTTCTCGTCAGGGTTGGACTTCGAAACCAAAATCATGGTGAAGGAGGACGCTCCAGAATTGTTGCGCAAAGAGTTCTCCAGTCCGAAGTGGCGGCCGCAGCTCTTGGGCATGAGCGGCGTAACCGATTGTTATCAGCCAGTGGAGAAAATAAAACAGATTACGCGCCGCTGTCTGGAAGTCTGTCTGGAATTCCGCAATCCCGTCGTCATCATTACCAAAAATTACCTGGCCACACGGGACATCGATATTCTTGCCGAGCTTGCGCGTTACGACTGCGTCGGCGTGACTATTTCTTTGACGACGCTGGACCACCAGTTGTCTTCATTGCTGGAACCCCGCGCCTCCAGGCCGGCGCGCCGGCTGGCGGCCATCGAGGTGTTTGCCGGCGCGGGCATCCCGGTCGGCTATTTGCAAGCCCCGATGATTCCGGGGCTGACGGACTCCGAAGCGCCGGCCATCGCCCAAGCGGCAGCCCGAGCCGGCGCGACTTTCGGCGGCTACGTCGCGCTGCGCCTGCCGTTCGCCGTGAAGGCTCTCTTCGAGCAATGGCTGGAGCACCATTATCCCGAGCGCAAAGAGAAAGTTCTCAACCGCATCCGCGCCATTCGCGGCGGTAAGTTGAACGACGCGAATTTCCAATCCCGCATGCGCGGCGAGGGCGTCTACGCCGAGCAGATGAAGGAGCTGTTCCGGCTCGCAATACGAAAAGCGGGGATTACCCGGCGTTGGCCGGAGTTTTCCACGGTGCACTTTCGCCGGCCGTCTAATTCGCCGCAGCTGGGATTGTTTGACCCGTAAGGCGCTCTCCAGGGATTCCTCGCGACTTTTGCGCGCCCCCGTTTAGTCGCAGTAAAATTCGATCTGGTAGCCGTTGGGATCGGAAATATAAATAGCGCTCTTGCCGCGCCGCCCTTCGATCTCGACGTTGCGCTCTTTGAGCTTTTTCTCCATGCGCTTCAGCGCAGCGCCGGTCACTCTGAAACCGATATGGTCCAAGCCTTGGCTGCCCGACGCCGGCTTGTCGCTTTTGACGAAATTCAAAAGGTCGTTGCTCCCCGGCGTGGTGAGAAAGATCATGCCCGGCGGGTGCTGGAACGCGACTTTGAGGCCCAGGATGCCGGTGTAAAAGTCTTCGGTGCTTTTCAAGTCGCGCGTCTTAAGCGCGACGTGAGATAGTCCTTTGCTTGCCATGGGCAAACCCTCCATGCATGCTCGTTAACTCTACTGTATATATATATCTCGTCGTTCCACCGTCGATCAAACCGACTGCGGCCGTGGTTCAATTAGAAGTCGCCCTCGTATCCGGAAAGCAAGAAAGATTTCTCGCAGAGTTTACCCTGAAGCTTAGCCGAAGGGCTCGAAATGACAAGCAGGTGAATTGTCATGCCGAACCGATAGAGAGATTTTGACCCAAACTGAACTTTTTCCAACTTCGAATGCTTGCTTTTACAAACTGCGCGATCCTTGCTACGTTAAAATTTCCTTCGATCGATGTCACCGCATGCCAGCCAATTTTTTCGCTAATTCTTTTGGCCGCAAAACGGGCATTTTTTACGGCTGGTATATCGTCGCCGTCGGTTTTCTTTCCCATCTGGTCTGCGCTTTTCACATGTCGAGCACGCTGAGCGTGTTTCTCCGGCCGCTCACCGAAGACTTGAGCGTGTCGCGCGGCGTCTTTTCCCTGCTGCGCTCAGGGGAAATTCTCATTGGCGCTTTCGTCGCGCCGTTCGTCGGTCCCTGCGTCGACCGATACGGCGGGCGCTGGCTGATGGCCGGCGGCGCTTTGGTGGCGGGCGTCGGCTTCCTGCTATTGAGTCAGGTCGCCGCGTTCTGGCAGTTTTTCGTCATCCGCTGGCTGTTCGTTACCACCGGCGGTGTGTTCATGTGTCACATGGTGGTGGCGGTGACAGTGTCGCGCTGGTTCGTCAAAAAACGGGGCCGCGCCATTGCCATCGCGGGTACAGGCCAAGGGATATCGAAGGTCGGGATTCCCTTCGCCACCGCCGCGCTTTTCGCCTGGGTGGGCTGGCGTTACACATGGGCAATCTTCGGCGCCGTGACCCTGGTGCTGGTGGTGATTCCGGCGATAGTCTTTATGCGGCGCAGCCCGGAAGACATGGGGCTCAAGCCCGACGGGGCAGGTGAGACTGCCTTTGCGCCGGGCGCGAGTGCTAGCGCACGTCAGCCCGAGCGACATCTCGACAGCTCCGAAGAAATCGTATGGCGGCGTAACGAAGTGTTGCGCACGCGTACCTTTTGGCTCATCTGTTTCATGTTCGGCATGGCCAATGTCGGCATCGCTGGCCTTAATCTCCATGTGTTCGCTTATGTGCTTGACTTGGGTCATTCCGGTATCGTCGCTGCGACGGTGCTCAGCATCATTGCTTCTACTCAGCTGGGATCGACGCTGGTCTGGGGCTTTGTCAGCGATCGCATGGATATTCGCATCGCGACCCTCGTCAAGTTTTTGATCCAGGCGGCCGGCATCGGCTGCGCCATCGCCGGCCCGGGCGTGGCGAATCTGTACGTCGGATTTTTTCTCTACGGTATCGGCCTCGGCGGCAGCTGGGTGCTTCAAGAGGTAATCTGGGCGCACTATTTCGGCAGGGTATCCCTGGGCATGGTACGCGGCCTCGGCATTCTCGTCACCCATGGTTTCGGGGCGGCCGGCGCGCCGTTCTTCGGGTTTCTGTTCGACGCCACGGGCAGTTACGTAATTTCATTCTCGCTGTTCGCCGCCGCGCTGCTCTTGTCCGCGGCGCTGAGCATGTCGATGACCATGCCGCGGAGGTAAGCGGGTCGCCGTCTGAATTTGCGCCGGGTTTCATTACCTGCGAAAATAACTCAATCTGAACGTCGAGCTGGCTTGCCCGGCGTTTCGCCATCAAGACTCGGAAATTCGAGATCGGCCCAATCGTGACGGAATTGCGCGTACAAGAATCCAGCGATGGCATGTTAACCTTCGCCATCGAAGGGCGGTTGGATTCCGCCAACACCGGAAAAATCTGGCGCAGGGCGACGAAACTCGTTGCCGGCGCGGGTAGCGTCGTGCTCGACGCCTCACACATCGATTATTGCGATGGCTCAGGGATCGCCCTGTTGGTGCAGTTGCGCAACCAGCGCCGGAAGTCTCCCGGCCGTTTCGAAATCCGCGGCCTGCGTCCGGAGTTTCAGCACTTGTTGGAGGCCTGGGACCCCGGCAATTTGGCGGACACGATGGAAGCGCAGCCACGGCACGCCGGTCTTGCCGAAGAGGTCGGCGCAGCGGTGGTGGACGTGTGGCGCGATACCCGCTCGCTGATCAGCTTTGTCGGCGAGCTCACGGTCGCGCTGGTCCATTCCGCGCTGTATCCGCGCAGCGTGCGCTGGCGCGACGCGCTCAGCGTTGCGGAAGCCGCCGGCATCAACGCCTTGCCCATCGTAGCGCTAATCAGCTTTCTCATGGGCCTCATCATGGCGTTTCAAGCGGCGGTGCCGCTGCGCCATTTCGGCGCCGAACTATTCGTGGCCAATCTGATCGCGCTGTCGATGCTACGGGAATTGGGTCCGCTGATGACCGCGATCATTCTCGCGGGGCGCTCCGGCTCCGCCTTCGCCGCGGAGCTGGGCACTATGAAGGTCCGCGAAGAAATTGACGCGCTGAAAACCATGGGCCTCGATCCGGTGCGCTTTCTGGTCGTTACCCGGGTGGTCGCCGCCGTCGCGATGACGCCGTTGTTGACGGTCTTCGCGGATCTGTTGGGGTTGATGGGCGGCTCGGTCGTGATGCTGTCCCTGGGCTTTCCCTTGATTACGTTTTTTCACCAGGTCCAGTACGCTGTGACCTATGGATCGCTGCTCGGCGGATTGCTCAAAGCTTTCGTGTTCGGCATTCTCGTCGCCGCCATCGGCTGCCTGCGCGGCTTGCAAACCCGCACCGGCGCCACCGCGGTGGGAGAATCGACCACCAGCGCCGTCGTTAGCGGAATTATTCTCATCGCCATCACCGACGGCATTTTTTCCGTGGTATACTATTATCTAGGGGTTTGAACGGCCATGACGGCGGAGCGCGAGGCGATCATCCGGGTGGAAGATTTCACCGCCGCATATGACGGTCTAGTGGTGTTGGACCGTCTCAACTTCGAAGTCTACGCCGGCGAAGTGTTTGCCATCCTCGGTGGTTCCGGCTGCGGCAAGAGCACTTTGCTCAAGCACATGATCGGGCTTTACAAACCCGCCGCCGGCAGGATTCTCATCGACGGCGAAGACATTGCGGCGGCCCAGGGCGAAGCGCGGCTGCGCATCCTGAGGAAATTCGGCGTCATGTACCAGAGCGGCGCTTTGTTCGGTTCCATGACCCTCTTGGAAAACGTCGCGCTGGCGTTGGAGGAGTTCACCGACCTTCCGCCGGAAGCAATTCGCTTGATCGCGCACATGAAGCTGCAACGGGTCGGTCTCGGCGGCGTCGGCGACCGGATGCCGTCAGAGCTCAGCGGCGGCATGCAAAAGCGCGGCGCCATCGCGCGGGCCATGGCACTAGATCCGCAGCTTTTGTTTTTAGATGAGTTGTCCGCCGGCCTCGACCCGGTCACCTCGGTGGAGCTGGACCAGCTGGTTTTGAGCCTTGCGCGGAGCTTGAAGATCACCTTCGTCGTGGTGACCCACGAGCTGCCGAGCATCTTCACGATTGCGGACCGCGTGATTATGTTGGATAAAAAAAGGAAAGGCATCATTGCCATGGGAAGCCCGCGGGAATTGCGCGAGCGCAGCGACGAACCCACGGTGCGCCAGTTTTTCTCCCGGCAAGCAGGCAACGGCGCGTAACGGTGGCGGAATAGGACGGGAATTTGAGTTATTTCAAGATCGGCTTGTTCGTCATCAGCGCTACGGTGATCGGCGTGATCGGCGTCGTCGTGCTCGGTGTCGGCACGTTGCTCCAGAAAAAAAATTTCATTGAAACTTATATCGACGAATCCGTGCAGGGTTTGGACGTTGGTTCCGCGGTGAAGTTTCGCGGCGTGCTCGTGGGAAAAGTCGAGCAAATCACCCTCACCAGCGCGGAATATTCGACGCGGCGCCGTTACGTGTTGGTGCGCGCGGGGTTGACCTCGACCATGTTCCAGGATGCTCTGCCTGACGCGGCCGGTCCGGGCTTTGCCGCGGAGATCGCCAAGGGACTGCGCGTGCGTTTGGCGGCGCAGGGCCTTACGGGCACGGCCTACCTCGAGGTCGACTACCTCGATCCCGCGCGCCATCCGCCGCTGACCATCGATTGGGAGCCCAGATATCCCTACGTTCCGTCGGGGCAAAGCCGTATCACGCAGCTGGCCGAATCCGTGGACCGCATTCTGCGCAATATCGAGGAGATCAACCTGCAGAGGCTGACCCAGGGTATCGAAAAGTCATTGAGCACCATCACCAGGGTAGCCGAGAGCGCCAACCTCGAAAAAATTGGTCAACAGACCACCCTCCTGCTCGCCGAAATAAGGGAAACCAATCGGCAATTAAGTGATGTCGTCGGCGGAACAGACCTAAAGAATGCCATAAAGGACGCGGCCGCAGCCGCCGTTGTGGCGCGACAGATTCTCGAGCGCATCGATGAGCCGCTGACCCAGTTAGTGGCCGATCTACCAAAAACATCAGAAGGCATCAACCGCTTGGTTGGGCGCTTGGATTCAGTCGCCGCGGATCTGCCGGAAACGGGCATACAGCTCCGGCAAACGCTGCAGCGGGTCAATCGCCTGCTCGCCGGCCAACAGCGAGACATCGAGAAGACGGTGCAGAATCTGCGCGCGATTTCGGAAAATATGAAGGAGCTCACCGACAATTCCCGAAGGTATCCGTCTCAAATCTTGTTCGGAGCGCCACCGCCGCCCTCGAAGGTCGTGGAGCGATGAAAGCAGTTACTATCACTGCCCGGCATGCGTCGGCGGCTCTGCTCATTGTTCTCTCAGGTTGCGTCAGCTTCGAGAGGAACTATCCGGATCAGCACTATTTCGTGCTCGAGGTGAAGCGCAACGTAAATCCGTCCACGACGCTGGGAAACGGCGTCGTGGAGATTGCCGACGTGCGGATATCGCCTCGATATACGGAAAAAAGCTTCGTCTACCGCACGTCGGAAGCGCGCTACGAGTCCGACTTCTACAACCGGTTTTTGGTGGCGCCGGCGGTTCTTATTACCGAGGAGATTCGCAAGGGTTTGGCTCAGTCCCATGTGTTCCGGCACGTCATCGGCTCGTCGCATCAGCTGCAGCCGACCCATGTCTTGGAGGCCGCGGTGAACGATCTGTACGGGGATTTTCGCAACGGCAGCGCGCCCAAGGCGGTTTTGGAGATCGAGTTTTTCTTGAGCAAGGAAACGGACAGCAGACCACAGATCATCATGGAAAAGCGTTACGCGAAATCAGTCGACCTAAGCCGCCGGTCGCCGGAGGCGTTGGTGCAAGGCTGGAACCGGGCGCTTGAAGAAATTATCGCCGCGCTTGTAACCGATCTCAAATCCGCGCACTAGCCCAGAGGCATGAAAAGGGAACAGTCCCCATTCCAAAGACGTGAAAAAGGGGGACTGTCCCCTTGTGTTAACCCCGGATTCCGCAGTTGCGCTCGACAGGAAGCGCGAGGCGCAACCCTTCCGTAGCAAAGTCGATGGGTTTCTGCCTCTGAGCAGACATCGAGCAGCGGTTTTTCGACGGAACGTTAAAACTCGTAACAACGAAGTGCGAAAGCGCAAAATGACTTTGAAATTTTACAGCTGGACGCCTTCGCTACTCCAGGGCTCCACCTCGCTTGCCGTCTTCTCTGTCTAACTGCGGAATCCGGGTTAACTAATCATATTGCGCCGGGCGAACGCGGCATAGATAGGATCGGTGCGGTAGAGAACCACTGACGGGGTCGCTGAGATCGGTGCCAATAAGGGTGCCGGGATTGGCGCCATCAGTGTCATAGGGACTGTATCCGGGCAGTTTCAATTCCTCACAATGCTGCCACCAGCCATGTTGGACGCAAACGACGCCGGCGACGATGGCGGCGGTCACGCGCGCTTTGACTTTGATGGCGCCGCGCGGCGTTTCGACCAGCATCCATTCCTTGTTCTTGATGCCGTATCTCGATGCGGTCTCCGGATGAATGTCGGCGCTAGGCTCCGGCGATGCCTTGCGCAGGCTGGCCAGCGCGCGCTGCTGGCTGTGAATGAAAGTCGTGAACTTCGCGTTGGTAAGCACGAGCGGATACTCAGCCGCGATTTCTGGCTTGCTGACAGGACTCAACGCCGGTTCGATGTACTCCGGCATGGCGGGGTACCCGTGGGTCGCGAGTTTGTGGCTGTAGAGTTCCACTCTCTTCGAGGGCGTGGCGAATCCGCGGACACTGCCGTCCTTATTTTGCCCGGCATGCTTTTCGTAGGTTGTCTCGATGGGGCGCGAAATGCCTCCCGGCGCATCTTTTAGTTGCCGCAGCTTAATCCCCGTGGGCGCTAGCTCGTGCTCGTAACCTGCTTCGATATCACCGTTCCAGAAATGCTCGCCCAGACCCATCCGTTTCGCTAATGCAAAAATTATCCAGGTGTCCGAATGGCGCTCGTAAAGCGGCTCCACAACCGCTGGACGATATTGCACGTGCGTTTTTCCCGACGGACGATGCTCGAAGGCCGTGGTGATGTTCGACATTTCCAAAAAGCTCGTCGCCGGCAGCACGTAATCGCATAATTCAGCCGTCGGCGTCATGAAGAGATCAATAGCGACGCCGAACTCTAGCTTGCGCAATGCCTCGCGCGCGCGCCGCGCATCGGCGTTGGACATCACCGGATTGCAGCCGAAGGCGACGAACGCTTTTATCGGATACGGCGTCTCGTCCAGAATTGCCGTGAAAATGTCGTAAGCAGCGCAGTTGCCGGGCGAAGCCGGCGGGCCGAGGGGCTTGCGTTCGCGGCCGACGCGGATGGCGGCGACGTCTCGTGGCAAAAATTCTTTACCGTCGACATTATTTACCGGGACTTTCGGAAACGTCACATTGCCGCCCGGGCGGTCGTAGTCGCCCAGCAGCGCGTACAACGAGGCGATGGCGCGGCTCGTCTGTGTCGCGTTAGTGTGCTGGCCGATGCCGTTCCACATGTACATGCTCACGGGCCGATTGTGGGCGAGCAGGAGCGCCGTCTTCCAGACTTTCTCCGCGGGCACCCAATGGATTTGTTCGGAGCGTTCCGGAGCGAAGCGCGCGGCGATCTCACCGAGAAGCTCAAATACCGGTTTGCAATGAATTTCCTCGCCGTTTTTTCCGAAGAGCGTGCGCGCGCCGAAGAGCGCCGGCTGTGCGCCGGCGCGCTCGAAATTTCCCGTCGCGGCGTCGTAGAGGACGGATTCATTTTTTAGTTCGTCCCAAATAACGAACCGATGAAGTGTGCCTGCGGATGAAAGGTCTGCCTCGGTCACGGCTTGGCTGGTGGCGGTATTCAATAGAAACGGGCCGTTGGTCCATTGGCGCGCGAAGCCTGCGTCGTACCAGCTTTCTTCCATTAGACAGTGAATGAGAGCCAGGGCCAGCGCGCCGTCCGTTCCCGGCCGCGGTTGCAAAAGCATGTCCGCGTTGGCGCCGATGCCGATACGGCGCGGGTCGACAACCACCGTTTTCATTCCTCCGGCGCGGGCTTCGACAATATCGTGAGCGAGGATCAAAGAGGTTGAGCTTGGATTATGACCCCAGAGAAGAAACGTCTTGCTATGCGCCAGATCGGGGGTCGGTAG
This sequence comes from Binatia bacterium, assembly GCA_036555515.1. GTDB lineage: Bacteria > Desulfobacterota > Binatia > UBA9968 > UBA9968 > DATACQ01. The sequence goes on along the minus strand of DATBLC010000264.1, from coordinate 79,493 downwards.
ATTCGTGCCAAAGGTAAAACTGAAAGCGGTGTCTCTATGCCAGTTGCATACATGGGTGGTCGATACCCAGTTGGGGCTGCCGTAGAGATAAAGAAAACGGCCCAACCAGCGCTCGACATCGTCGACCGATGTTCCGCTTTTGGTGCCTTTGCCCAACGCCATCGCCCGGGCCCCATAGCCCGCGCGGACATCGAGTAACTTTTTCGCTATCTCGTCGAGAGCTTCGTCCCAGCTAACGCGCTGCCAACCCGGATCCGGATCGCCCTTCGGACGAGTGCGCTTGAGAGGGAAATTCAAACGATCGGGGTGATAGACTAGCTCCGGCGCGGCCTTGCCCTTAATGCACATTACCCCGCCGTTGGGATGGTCCTGATCGGGGTCGAGGCGAATGACTCGGCCGTTTTCCACAGTCGCGATGGTGGCGCAGTGAGCGGTGCACAGGGCGCAGTAACCGCGCACTTCTTCAGCCGCATTTCTAATTCGAGCTGCTTTCGACATCTCTACCCCACGCCGTGCGCGGAGATTTCACGCGCGCCGTCTAAGTGTTCAAGCGTTTCACAAGTTCAACGTTCCCGGACTGTGCCTTGCCTTGAACCAGTCTTCTTATTGAACGGGCGGGTGAGCACTAATTTTTAATCCAGCTCGGGCCGGTTCGGTTTGCCGATGAAGCCCAAACCAAAGCCCGCTTCGTGCGCGGCCCAGGCGCCGGCGACGCGGCCGCTGAAGATGGACGGGCCGAGCATGGTGCCTTCCAGACCCGCCTTCCCATTGATATGGCCGCCGGCCATGCCGGAAACTTCGCCCGCCGCGTACAAGCCCGGGATCGGTTCGAAATATTTATTTAGCACGCGGCATTGGAGATCGGTTTTCACGCCGCCGAAGTTTTTGCGCGCCAGCGGAAAAATCTGAATCGCGTAGTAGGGCGGGGTGTCGAACCTTTTTGATTGCTTTAACGACTTGCCGAACTTCGGATCTCTCTCGAGGCCCTTGTCGAAGCATTGATTATACTCGCCGATCTCCGCGATAAAATTATTCACATCCTCGACGCCGGTTTTTTTGGCGAGATCTTCGAGCGTATCGGCTTTCTTGATGTAGGGCGAATTGTTAAGCAGTTCTTCCACCTTCGCGCGATCGATAACATCGCCGCGGCGATAGTATGGATCGGCAACGTCGATCTTTGCCAGCATCGGCGTGTCGGCGACGGCCCAGGCGTGCGGCGGGGTTTGCGCGAGCAGCGCCGGGGTTGCTGACGCACCGCCGGTGAGCGACTCGTTGTGAAATCGTTTGCCTTGCTGGTTGAACCAGATGTAGCCGGGCACCATGCGAAAGACCAAGCCGCGTCTTTGCTTCGGGTCGCGGTAATCCGGGGTGGCGTAAACGTAGAACCAGATATGGTCCATGTGGGTGAAGTAGCCGCCCAACTCTTTGATTAATTTGTGGCCCTCGCCCCTGGCGCCGAAGCCGGAGCCTTCCATGACTTTGAATTTCTTGAATTCTGGCCGGTGCTCCAGAACCATTTCGAGATTGGAATTGAAGCCGCCGGTGGCGACGATGACGGCTTTGGCTTGGATTTCGACGGGTTCATTTTTTCTTGTCGCCGTAACGCCGCTGACGCGGCCATTGTTCGTACGCAGTTGGCCCGCGCTGGTCGACGTCATGATCGTGATGTTCGGTAGTGACTCGGCGGTCTTAATGAGCGCTATCATCAACCCCAAGCCATTATTGTCCGGCCGGTGCCAGCGCAGCACGCGATTGCCTTCCTGAAATTTCATATCGACCCATTTGGCGCCGCAGCTCTCGGCCCAATGATAGAGGTCGTGCAGCGTGTGCTCGAGATAATATCTCGCCCACACTTCGTCCGCCGCGCCGCCGCCCCATTTCACCCAATCTTCGAATGCGATATCCGGCGTGTCCTCGATGCCCTGGGCTTTTTGCAGGGGCGTGCCGACTATGCAACAGCCGCCGCCTGAGATCGCCGCAGTGCCGCCGCATTCAATTGCCTGCTCCAGGACGACGCATTTGCCTCCCGCCCGCGCGACCTCGATGGCGGCCGGAATTCCCGCGCCGCCGCCGCCAATAATCGCAACATCGGTCTGAACCGTAGATCCGGCCATGTGAAACTCCTTGAAAGAACTTACTGTACGATGGTTTATCACCCTTGTCGTAACCGGGTCAAACATGCTTTGAAAGCTGTTCCAAACGTTCCAACGGTTGCAGTCGTTCCAATCGGTGGGAAGAACAAAGTTGTTTTTTGGCGATTGGAACGATTGGAACTACTGGAACGCCACTTGTGGCTGGAACCCGCGAAGCGGAAGTTAGGCACTTGATTTCTTCAAGCGCTTGACTTAATCGGTAAATACGCGACGACACTCCTAGGCTCGGACCCCCGAACACTGCTTCGATAGGACATCATAGCGCCGCCGTGCAGGCGAAGATTGGAAGCTATGGCCGATATTTTTTTGAGCTACGCGAAGGAGGACCGTGACGTGGCGCGCCGGTTGTCCAGACGGCTCATAGAGGCCGGATGGACCGTCTGGTGGGACCGGCGCATTCCCGCTGGGCGCACCTGGCGCCGGATGCTCGAATCGGCGCTACGCGAAATGCGCTGCATGGTGGTATTGTGGTCGTCTCATTCTATTGAAAGCGATTGGGTCAAAGAGGAAGCGGAAGAAGCGCGGCTGCGTAAAAAGCTCGTGCCAGTCCTGATTGAAGTGGTCATTCCGCCGGTGGGTTTTCGTACCATCCAGGCTGCGGACTTGACGGATTGGGACGGAGTGGGCGAATCGCGCGGTGTGCGCCAGCTGATCGCTGATCTCGAGTTAATTCTCGGCAAATCGGTGCCGCGAGGCGAAATTAACCCGGGGGCGAGGTTAGCACCCAGACGAGACGCCGACCAGACTCGAACTGAAGTAAGTATGTCCGCAGTCCAAGCAGCAGGGCGGAAAGCCGAGCGGCCAACTCCGACGAGCCACGATGAATCCAAAAATACTGCGCTTCGGTGGAAGATAGTCGCTGCCAGTGGCGTTGCGCTCGCCCTGGCGCTGGGAATATTCGCGCTGCCGCGCAACCGCAGACCGGCGAAACAAGCTGTGGCCGTGATGGAAACTGTCTCTGTTCCGGATCGTCCGCCAGCGCCGAAAGTAGTCACGCTCGCGGTTCATGCCGGACGCCAGGAGCTCAAGCCCGACGAAACGTTGGCGCTTTCTCTTCGCGGCCGGTTCTCGGACGGATCAGAAAATGAAATCACGAACGCCGAAGAGTGGTCGAGCAGCGACGCTCGGGTGGCGAAGGTGGACTCCCAAGGCCGGGTCACGGCGTTGCAATCGGGCACGGCGAAAATCACCGCTAGGTACGACGGGATTTCCAGCTCCGCCTGGACCCTTGTGGTCAAGCGCGCGAGCGCGTCAGAGGAGCCATCATGGAAGGTCGCCGTTAAACCGCAGCCGCGAAAGAGCATGGAGTACGCGCCGAGAAAAACGCCAGCCGAAGCCGTAGTAACGAAAACTCCAGAAGCGCGTCCGGCGGCGCCGCAGTCCAGCCCGGAGCAGTTACAGGCCAAGATTGCGCCTTACATAAGCCGGGCGAGAGATTTTCGGGTGCAGGGAGACTACGCCGCGGCGATGGCAGAATTGGCGACAGCGCGGGCAGTCGATCCCGCCAGCCCGGAGGTTCGCGCGGAGATCCAACAAACCAAGCGAGCTTGTCTTGCTGAAAGGAGATTGGTCCGCGGCGGTTTGGTATGCTGATCGTTAGTTCGACTGTGTAACGGCGTCGCGGTTCAAGATTGAAGTGGGAAATTACGCTTCTACGGTTCTCAAAAGATCCGAAGACATTGAACGTTGAACATTGAACCGATACTTTGCGGCTGATCGCTCGGTAAATGAACGCCTTCGATTTCCCTCAATGTATGGATAAGCTGACCTAGCGTGACTGCAGGCGTCGGAGCGACTCGGCTTCATCGCGGCGCGCCCGATCGATTTCATCCTCGAGTTTTTCACCCAGCCATTCGCCATTGACAATGATTTTTTTCCAATCTTGATCGCGCCCCGAAAGCAGCGTTAGGCCGTTACGAATTTCCTTTCGTAACTCTTCCCCAGGATCCCAAAATCTGCCCTGCGTGGTCGTCGCGATGAAGGAGTCCAAATCGTCGCGCAGTCCGGCGAGGGCCGCGGCGAGCTCCTTTGCGGCGCGGGCGCTTTGGGGTTCGTTTTTGCCCACCGACTCGGCGCGGATCTTTTTGATTTCGTCCAATAGCCGGGCGTCGGCGCCGGCTTTTCTGAGCTGGCTCTCAGCTTCTCTGGACAGGTCGAAAGCGACCCCGCGCTCGCGCGCCAGGGCCGCGATCCGCTCGGATTCGATGCCTTCGCGCAGCGCGAAGGAGACGTCTTGCACGGAGAATCCCGTGGTTTTTGCCGGCGCAGCGGGCAAGCGCGCCAGAGTTAATCCGAGATAAAGTCGGCCCATGTGATCGCCGCTATGCCGAGCCAGTGCTTTTTCCAGCGCATCCTTCGCTTGGGCATATTTTCCGGATTGGTAGTGCGCCCGCCCGACATAGGTCCAGATGCTTTCCGACAGCGGCCCACCGCCGGCGACAAATTGCGGGTCGGCGCCGGCGACTCGCTCGAAATATGCCAGGGCGCCGTCGGCATCGCCGCGTAGCATCGCTTGTCTTCCCCTGGTGAATTCGCCCAGCGATTCGATTCCAGCGCAGCCCGAGAGCGCCAGCGACGCCATCGCGATCAGCAACCATTTCGTTTTCATGGCGTAGCGATAAGATAAGCGCGGGCAACCTAAAACTCAAGCTAATGTCGTTTGCAATGCGAATGAGCAATGGCGCGCCAGCGGGTGGAATCGCCGGGAGCTCTTTGACGCGATCTCAGTTTCCCGGGCGCGCCTTCACGCCAGTCCGTAGAGCCTGGCGGGGTTTTTATCGAGAATGCTCGCTTTGGCCGATTCGTCGATGTCCGTTCGCGCCTGCAACATGCGCGCGGCGCAGCGCTCGCGGTCGCCGTGGGGCATATCGCTGCCGAAGATGACTTGGCTTTCGCCGACGAGATTCAAAACGTTGGGCAATATCTCGTCTTCCACTTCGGTGCTGAAGTAGATGTTCCCGCGCTTGATGTATTCCATCACCGGCAGCTTCTGAATCGGCGCCGTCTGCGGCAGGAATTTTCTCAAAGTCGATCCTTGATTCTTGTAGCGGTGATGCAGGCGTTCGAGGATGAACGGCACCCACTGGCAGCCGGCTTCCAGAAACACGACTCGGAGCCCTGGAAAACGGTCCAATACCCCGCCGCTAACGAGCGCGGTGAATGCCATTAACAAAGGAACGTGAAAAGCGATCACCCCGGAAGGGTAGATATGCGAGTAGAGATTATTGATCGCGGGGCACGACCACCCGACATGGACGCCGAGGGTGAGATTGTCTTCGACCAATGCTTCGTAAAACGGCGACAGCCGCGGATGATCGAGCATGTCGTCGCCGGCGGTGCCGAGCACCATCACCGCCACGGCGCCGAGCCTTTTGGCTTCGCGCACCTGGCGCACGGCCGCGGCGACGTCATCCAGATTGACCACGGCCGCCCATTTGATCCGTTGCTGGCCCGCGAGGCGCTCCCCCATCCAGCGATTGTAGGAAGAGCTGAGCGCGGTGGCGAGGCCGGCGTTGGTGGTTAGAGGGTAAGCAAGAAAGAGAGTGGTGTAGACGACTTGAACGGCGATATCTTCGTCGTCCATCGCCTTGATGCGCGCTTGGAGGTCCGAAAGCTCCATGCTGGCGACGCTGTCGGTTTTGCCCTGGGCGTGCGCGGCAAGCTGGCCGTTATAATTGGTCGGCGTGCCAAGGTTGTGGCAGCCCGGACCGACGCGGCGCGGATAGAGTTGCTCGTCGATTACCCAATAGGCGAGACCCTCCAGCCCAGTGACCCGCGGGCGCAGCGGACGGAAGGCTGGATCGAGATATTTGTCGCTGAAAGTATCGAGATTCTCTTCAACGTGACCGTCGGCATCGATGACGCGCATGGGCAATGACCTCCTGCATGTGATGAAGTCACGAGTAGTACTGTCGGTGGTTCTTTGTCAATAGGCGATTTCGGATCATTCATGACTCGACGCAAACACGCGACAGGCTGCTGACCGAGTAAACCTCGAATGGGCGGCAAACGGGGTTCAAAACGTTCAAGTCGTTCAAGCCGTTCAAAACGTTTGGAACAATTGGAACTTTTGGAACGAATTGAACGGCTGTTAAAGCGGGCAATTGCTTGTGGATGTTCCGTGGCTCTGTTAAAGACGACGATAACTCACCGTCATGCGTTTTTCACCGACCCCTTGGTTGATCGCCGCCGCTGCTTTTATCGTGCTCGGTTTTTCCCGCGGCATTCATTCTTCCTTCGGCGTCTTCAACGTCGCGTTGTTGGACACTTTCGGTTGGAGCCGGGGCGCTACCGCCGGTATCTTCGCCGTGGTGCTGACCATGGATGCGCTGTTGTCGCCTGTGGTCGGTTTTCTCCTGGACCGCCTCGGCGTGCGGAAAATCGTCGTCTCGGGATGTCTGGCATTGGTTGCGGGACTCTATTTCAGCGGCCAGGTGACGGAACTCTGGCAGTTATACCTGTGCTTCGGGCTGGTGCTCGCCGCGGGCTTCACTTTTACGGGCATGGTGCCCCATGTTTTTCTCATTTCCGAATGGTTTTCTTCCAACCGCGCTTCCGCCATCGGCGTCGTCTACGCGGGCACCGGCTTGGGAATCATGCTTCTCGCGCCGCTCAGCGAGTGGCTGATTTCAAGTTACGGCTGGGCGCGCGCCTTCGAAGCTTATGCCGCCATCGTGGCGATCGCGCTGTTGCCCATGGTGTGGTTTTGCTACCATCAGGGGCCCCATGGCGCGCGGCATCGGAGCCATGCGGAGAAGATTGGCGGCGAAAAGCAATGGACAGCGAAGCTGGCGCTAAAAAGTCTGCAATTCTGGATGCTCTTCATCGCGCGCGTCGGCGCTGCGTCCGGGACTACGGTCATAGTGACGCACCAGGTTGCCCACGTCGTCGACGTCGGTTACAGCCGATTATTGGCGGCGACCATTTTCGGTTTTGCCGGAGTTACCAGCAGCTTCGGCCGGGTGGTGTTCGGCTTCATCGCCGATCTTTTGTCGAAGCAAGCGGCCTACACGTTGAATATTATCATGACTCTGGTCGGCGTCGGCGCGCTGATGATTCTTCGCGATCCGAGCCAGACCTGGCTGCTTTACGTTTACGTGATCTTTTTCGGCATCGGCTTCGGCTCCCGGGCGGTGATTTTTTCCGCCCTAACCGCGGATATTTTTTCCGGCAAGGGGTTCGGCTCGATTCTTGGCTATTCCACCGTCGCCGTCGGTGTTGGGGGCGCACTTGGCTCCTGGCTCGGGGGTGTTTTTTACGACTTCACCGGCAGTTATCTCGTCTCATTCGCGCTTTCGGCGCTATTACTGTCCATCTCCGACGTTTGTATCTGGGTGGCCTCCATTTCCGGAGTTGCGCGTTATGACCAGCGGCTTTGGCGAACCCTTGGAAAATAGGCGTTCAAGATGTTCCAAGCGTTCCAACCGTTCGCATGAAGGGGACAGTCCCTATTAGAGGAACAGTCCCCTTATTTCCGGCGTTCAAAACGTCTAAATCAGCCGAATTCTAAATCCCGACGGCCATTCTCTATCTTCCATCCGCCATTCTCGAACGTCAGACTGTGTGAAAACTCTTTGGAGCCCTTCGACCGAGCTCAGGGCGAACGGCTAGATGCTTGATTTGTAATCTCTGACATCCGTTTGTGGTGAGCCCAGTCGAACCATGAACGGAGTTTTCACACAGCCTGACGTTCTCATTCCGCTTTCATCGCTTCCTCATTGTTATTTGGCCGTTGTTGAGCGGCTGGCCGGAAGTTGTTAGTTTGAACTTTCGGAACTAATCTTATGGATGCTCGGTTGCGAGAAGGTATTGGTCTGTTTAACGAACGGCGGTTTTTCGAGTGCCATGAAGTTTTGGAGGCGCTCTATCAGGAGACCGAGGCGGCCAATAAGCCGTTTATTGAGGGTCTGATTCAATTGGCGGCGGCGTTTCGCATCTTTTGCGAATTCGGCGAGGTCAAGGGATCGGTCAGGATGATTTATCAGGCGTTGGTTCGCTTCGAGAATTACCAGCCGGATTTTTTGCAGGTGCGCGTCAGCGAAGCGGCCGCGGCAATGGAGACCTGGGCGAAACAGGCGGAACGGGGGGCAAACGCGCCGCCCCCGTCTTCAGTTCCGAAAATTCCGCTGCAACGATCAGGTTTCTTTTCATGAGCGCGGCGCTTCTCGAAGAGCAACTCAGCCGTTTCTTGCAAGGCCAATGGACCGGCGCGAAGCGTGTGCAAGGCCTGCAAGGCGGCGCGCGAGCTTTTCTCTTGTCTCTTGTCGCCGCCAAGCCGAGGCGTCCAATACTGATCGTCGCGCCGGGGGCCAACGATGCCGAGAATTTATATGATGAGTTGGCCTTTTTTCTCGGCGAAGACCGCTCGTTGCCGCCGCTGCGCAAACGCCTGCATCTGTTACCCTCTTGGGAAGTCTTGCCGTTTGAAAGGCTCTCGCCGCCGGCGGAGAATATCGCCGCGCGGCTCGAAGGACTTTACAAGATCATCGAAGAGCCCGCGCCGGTTTTGATCTCGACACCGGCGGCGTTGATGCAGCGAGTCATTGCCAAAGAGGCATTCAAGAATTCTTATCTCTATCTCGTCGCCGGACAGAACCTGGCGCGGGAATCGCTGCTCGATCATTTGCTTGAGTGGGGTTTTCAGAACGTTCCCCTGGTCGAAGAGCTGGGCGATTTCAGCGTGCGCGGCGGCATCGTCGACATTTATTCGCCTGGCTACGCGCGCCCGCTGCGTTTGGAGTTCGACGGCGATCGGCTGGAGTCGGTGCGCCAATTCAACGCCTCGAGCCAGCGTTCCGAAGAGGCGCAGGAGGAATTGCTGATCCTGCCGATGAAAGAGTTTTCCCTGAAGCGCGGCGGCATGGACGAGATCTTGCGGGCATTGGACCAGCGCGCCGGCGAGTTGGAAATGGACCGGCGCGATAAACGTCATTTAATGGACACGCTGCGCGAGGGCATTCCGTTTCCTGGCGTCGAATATCTGGCGCCTTACTTCTACCCGGAATTGGCGCCGATCTTTTCTTATCTGCCGCAGGAGTCGCTGATCTGGCTAGACGGCGCCGACCGCGTCGAAGCCGAAGCCGAGCGCTTTGGACGGTTGGTCTGGCAACGCTGTGCGAGCGCCAAGGAAGAACGGCGGTTGGTTCCCGAAGCGCGGTCGCTATTTCTCAACGAGCATGAATGGCGCGCCGCGCTCGAGCCGTTTTCGCGAGTCCACGGGGAGTCGCTGATGGTCATGGCGGCTTCTGAGGGGACGCGGGCGTCAACGCTCACGGTGGAATCCTTTCTCACCGGCGATGTGCGTCAGGAAACGACGGCGCGCGGCGGCGATCCATCGTTGTTGCCTTTGGTCGAGCGGATCAAAAGCTGGCAAACCGAAAAACTGATATTCGTCGCCCCAACGAAGGCTGACGCGGCGCGCTTGCGCGAGCTGCTCGCAAGTTACGATTTGCCAATACCGCTGGCGGACGAAGCCATCCCCGCCTTTCTGGCCCGCCCAGAGGCGGCGCGCGCCGTCGTAATCGGACAACTGCATCAAGGCTTTCGCATTCCTGAAGCGCGCTTGGTGTTGGTCACCTTCGATGAGATCTTCGGCACGCGCAAGCGCCAGCCGGCGACGGCGAAGAGCTATCCGAGCCATTATTTAACGAGCCTGAGCGAGCTCAAGCAGAACGACTATGTCGTGCATTTGGATCACGGGATCGGCGTTTACCGCGGGCTTAAATTTCTTAAGGTCGCCGATGTCGAAGGCGAGTTTTTGCACCTGGAGTACGAAGCCGGCGACCGGCTCTATCTGCCCGTGGACCGCATCAACATGGTGCAAAAATATATCGGCGGCGACGGCGCCGAGCCCGCCCTCGACCGGCTGGGCGGCACTGCTTGGGAGAAGGTCAAAGCCAAGGCGCGCAAATCGATTTTCGCCATGGCCGAGGAACTGGTCCAGCTCTACGCCCTGCGCGAAGCTCGCACCGGCACCGCCTTCGCGCCGCCAGACGCCATGTACAAGGAGTTCGAAGCCGCCTTCGAGTATGAAGAAACTCCCGACCAGCAGCGCGCCATCGACGAGACCCTCGCCGGTTTGCAGGGCAAAAAGCCGATGGACCGCTTGATCTGCGGCGATGTCGGTTACGGCAAAACCGAGGTGGCAATGCGCGCGGCGTTTCTCGCCGTCGAAGGCGGCAAGCAGGTGGCCGTGCTGGCGCCGACGACGATTCTCACGCAGCAGCACTTGCAGACTTTTCGCCGGCGCTTTCGCAACCACCCGGTGCGCATCGAGATGGTGAGCCGCTTTCTCACCGCCAAAGAGATCCAGCAGGTGCTCGACGCCACCGCCAAGGGTGCCGTGGATGTCATCATAGGAACGCACCGCTTGTTGCAAAAGGACGTGCAATTCAAAGACCTGGGGTTGGTGATCATCGACGAGGAGCACCGCTTCGGCGTTAGACATAAAGAACGCTTGAAAAAACTTCGGGAGCTGGTGGACGTGGTCAGCCTGACGGCGACGCCGATCCCGCGCACGCTCCATATGTCGATGGTCGGCATCCGCGATTTGAGTATCATCGAAACGCCGCCGCTGGATCGGCTCGCGGTGCAAACGTACCTCACGCGTTACGATGAACGGGTCATTCGCGACGCGATTCTGCGCGAGCTGGAGCGCGGCGGGCAGGTGTTTTTTCTTCACAACCGCGTCGAGACCATCGACCGTTTGGCGCTCAAGCTCGCCGATTTGGTGCCCGAGGCCAGAATGGCCGTGGCGCACGGCCAGATGCGCCCCAAAGAGTTGGAAAAAGTTATGCTCGATTTTCTCGAAAACAAGACGCAGGTGCTGGTCTGCTCGGCGATCATCGAGTCCGGTCTCGACTTCCCCAACGCCAATACCATCATCATCAATCGCGCCGACCAGTTTGGCCTGGCGCAGCTCTATCAACTGCGCGGCCGCGTGGGCCGCTCGCACCGCCACGCCTACGCCTATCTGCTCATCCCGGGCGAAAAGGCAATCACGCCGGACGCCGAGCGGCGGCTGCGCGCCTTGCAGGAAATAGACGGCCTCGGCGGCGGCTTCAAACTGGCTTTGCATGATCTGGAGATACGCGGCGCAGGGAATCTCCTGGGGGAACAGCAATCAGGGCAGATCACCGCCGTCGGCTTCGAGCTCTACACCGAGATGATGGAAAAAGCGGTGGCCGAGTTGAAGGGCGAAGAGGTGGCGCCGGAGGTGGACCCGGAAATTCGTCTCGGTATCCCGGCGTACTTTCCCGACTCCTATATTCCCGATGCCAACCAGCGCCTCTATTTTTACAAGCGGCTGGCGAGTCTGAGTACTCCGGTTGAGCTGGAAGATTTGAGGGAAGAGATCAAGGACCGGTTTGGTCCTTACACCGCCGTGGTTGATAACTTGTTTCTGGTCATGAATCTCCGCCGAGTCCTGAAGGAAGTCCTGGTGCAGCAGATCAGCGTCTCCGACGGCAAAGTGTTTCTACTCTTCCATCCGCAATCGGCGGTGCAGGTCGACACACTCTTGGACCTCATCAAGAAACACAAAAGCCGCTTCCGGCTCGCTCCTGACGGCCGTCTGTCTTTTACGCCGCAGTATAGAGACTGGGACGCGCTCATCGATGAAATCATCGAACTGCTCCATACCATCCACGACCGCTCACCGGGTCAATCGCGGCCCCTGGAAGCGCTGCCGGTTTAGTTGCTTCAAACGGTTAAATGCTTGATTCGTGGTGAGGCCCCCGAACGGAGATTTCAGGCGAGTTCTTTATTGCTTAGGGTGGGGGATTGGGATATTAGTACAAAATTACAAAATAATACTTCACAAAATCATCTGGGCCAAGATTTCCCGTAGTGCTCTTATATCCCAGGGAAGCAACGACGCGAAACTTCAATGCCTGCGAAGAAAACTGCGAAGCCCCGCGAACGGCAGGGAAGCAAGAGTCCCGGCGCCCAAAAAAAATCAGCTGAAGACACGCAAAAAACCTTGCCCATCGTCGGCATCGGCGCATCGGCGGGGGGCCTCAAAGCCTTCGAACAATTCTTCGAAAACATGCCTCCGGACAACGGCATCGGCTTTGTCCTGATTCCTCATTTGGATCCGGGCCACGTAAGCATGCTGCCCGACCTTCTTAGAAAACACTGCCAAATGCCTGTGCTTCAGGTGCAAGACGGCATGACTGTCCGGGGCGATTGCGTTCATGTAATCCCGCCGAATAGGGAAATGGTCATAATTCACGGAAAGCTGCTCTTGAAGACGCCAAGAGAGCCGAGAGGGCTCAGGCTTCCCATCAATACCTTTTTTCGCTCCCTGGCGGAGGACCAAAAAGACATGGCGATATGCGTCATTCTTTCAGGGAACGGCACTGACGGAACACTCGGACTGAAAGCGATCAAAGCGGAATTAGGTATGGCGATGGTTCAGGATCCTGCCTCGGCGGAATACGACGGCATGCCGAGGAGCGCCATCGAGACCGGCATGGTGGATTACATTCTGACGCCCGACAAAATGGGCGCTCAGCTGGTTGCGTTCTTCAAGCACCAGATCCCCCGGCGCGTCGCTGGGTCAGTCTCGGGCGTGGATAGACTTCCTGAATCATTGCAAAAGATCTTTCACCTGCTCCGAAACACAACAGGGCATGACTTTACCTATTACAAAAAAAATACCATTTGCCGGCGCATTGAACGGCGGATGGGTGTGCACGAGATTGAACGGGTGGCCGATTATGTCAGCTACCTCGAACATAATCCCCAAGAGGTGACGATCCTGTTCAAGGAGATTTTGATCGGGGTGACGAACTTTTTTCGCGACCCGCAGGCTTTCCAGGCTCTAGGCGAGCGCCTCCTCTCTGATGTGCTGGCGGAAAAACCCAGGGACGATTCCGTACGGGTTTGGGTCCCGGGTTGTTCGAGCGGCGAGGAAGTGTATTCGATCGCCATCATTCTGCGCGAGTGCATGGACAAACTGAAAAAGAACTTCAAAGTCCAGATCTTCGGCACCGACATTGACACGGATGGAATCGACACGGCGCGGGCGGGCCTGTATCCGACAAGCATCGTTTCGGATGTCACGCCGGAGCGGTTGAAGCGCTTTTTTGTTGCAGAGGGAGACTCTTTTAGAATCAAAAAGGAAATCCGTGAAATGGCCGTTTTTGCCGTTCAGGACATCCTCAAAGATCCGTCTTTTACCAAATTGGATCTCCTGAGTTGTCGGAATTTACTTATCTATCTCGATGCTGAACTACAAAAAAAACTTCTCCCGCTGTTTCATTATGTCCTGAAACCAGACGGCATTCTTTTTTTGGGAACCTCCGAAAGCGTCGATGGATTTACCGATCTTTTCTCACTCGTGGACAAAAAGTGGAAGCTCTTCAGGCGGCGCGCCAGCTCCGCCGCGGCCGAGAGCATGGTCCAGTTCCCGACGGCACCGTTACAGCTCCAAGGGGCCATATCTAGTGCCGCTAACCAGAGCAAGTCGAAGCGAGAGAGCGCTATATTAGAAGTCGCCCAGAAGTTCCTGGTAGAAACCTATGCGCCTCCCGGCGTTTTTGTTGACGCCAACGGCCAGGTCGTTTACGCGCACGGCAGCACCGGAAAGTACCTCGAGCTGGCCCCCGGCCATGCCAGCCTTAACGTCATCGAAATGGCGCGGGAAGGAATCAGGCATGAATTGGCGGCGGCGATTCGCAAGGCAAAATTACAGAAACGCCAAGTATCACTCGGAGGCCTGCAGGTTAAGACCAACGGAGGCTCGCAAGAAATCACTTTGACGGTGAAACCGGTGCGTGGGTCCGACGGTGTCGGCGAGCTTCTGATGATTGTATTCGAGGATACGGCGCCGAAACAGGTCAGGCTGGGTAAAGTCAAAGGCACCCTGGCGCCAAAGGCGGTCCGGCGCATCTCCCAACTCGAGCAAGAACTGCGATACAGCCAGGAGCACCTACAGACTACCATTGAGGAATTGGAGACTTCCAACGAAGAGCTCAAATCGTCAAACGAGGAGATGCAGTCTACCAACGAGGAGTTGCAAAGCACCAATGAAGAACTGGAGTCGTCCAAAGAAGAGCTGCAGTCCCTGAACGAAGAGCTGATCACCGTCAACGCCGAGCTGCAAGGAAAAATCGAAGAGCTGTCGCGGGCCAACGACGATATGAGAAACCTCCTGGACAGCACCAGGATTGCAACCATTTTTCTCGATAGCGACCTGCGTATCAAACGTTTCACTTCCGAGACGACGAGAATCATTAACTTGATTCCGAGCGACGTGGGGCGGCCGGTCAACCATATCGTCAGTAATCTCGAGGACGATGCCTTGTTCGAAAACGCTCAGCAGGTCATCGACTCGCTGGTGGCGAAAGAACGAACGGTAAGAACGAAGGAAGGTCGCCTGTATCTGAGCCGGATTATGCCCTATCGGACCCTTGATAATGTCATTGACGGCGTGGTCATCACCTTCACCGACATTACCGAAGAAACGATGATTCGCGACGCTCGCAATTTGGCCGAGGGGATCGTGGAGAGCGTATGGGACCCGCTCGTGGTACTCGACGAGAAGTTTCTGGTCATCGCTGCCAACTCGTCTTTTTATGCTGTCTTTAGAGCGACGCCAGACGATACGATCGGCAAATCCTTTTTCGAGCTGGGTAACGCTCAATGGAATATACCAAAATTACGCGAACTGCTGGAACAGATTCTGCCGCAAAACAAGCAGATCAACGAATTCATCGTGGAACACAACTTCCCGGTGATCGGGCATAAAAAAATGTCGATCGATGCACTGCGTATCCGCCGCGAGGGGATGGCAACGGAGACCCTCCTGCTGACCATCAAGGATATCACAGAGCCGCGTGAGGTGCGAAAATGACGGCGCGCGAAAGCGACGCTAAGAAGCGTCGCGAGCTCCGCAAAAATGCGGAGAGCCAAATCAAGGGATCGGCTCGAGCTGCGCAGAAGCCCCCGCGCGATGACGTCCTCAAGTTAATTCATGAGCTCGAAGTCCATCAGGTGGAGCTGGAGCTGCAAAATGACGAGCTTAAGCGGAGCCAGTCGGAGCTGGAGGAGTCGCGCAAAAAGTATTTTGACCTGTATGACCTGGCTCCGGTCGGGTATGTGACTCTGAGTCGGCGGGGAATTATATGCGAGATCAATCTCGCCGGCGCCGAGCTGCTGGGCAGGAACAGGGCGCGGCTCAAAGGAAACCCGTTTGAGCGCTTCGTGGCGCGGTCGTCGCGGAGTGAGTTTCAAAGTTTTTGTCGGCGCCTATTTGCTGGCGGCGGACGTCAAGAGCTCGAAGTTACGCTCGCGCATGGCGAGAACGCGCCGTTGAGCGTTTTACTTGCAGGAGTGGTGAACCAGGACGGCGACGGGAGTTTGGAACTCTGTCGAGTAACGATGACCGATATCACTGCCAGGAAATCTGCCGAGAGTTGGGTGCAAAGATTGATCGAAACGACGCAAGACGCCGTTATCTCGATCGACCGTAAAGCGCAAATTGCGCTTTTCAATGCCGCCGCGGAAAAAATATTCGGCTACGCCGCCGAGGAAGTGCTGGGGAAAAAAGTAAACATGCTCATGTCTGAGCGCTATGCGGATGAGCATGACGGCTATATCGCCCGTTACGAACGAACGGGTGAGCAGCGGGCGATCGGAAAAATCCGCGAGGTCACGGCCCGGCGCAAGAACGGTGAGATCTTCCCCATTGAGCTTTCAGTCACTGAAGTCGATGGCAGTTATGTGGCCTATATCCGTGACGTCTCGGAAAAGGCTCAACTCCAGGCCCAGCTCGTGGAAAGGGCGCGGCTCGCGGTTATCGATGAAACCACGGCCATGGTGGCGCACGAGATTGCCAATCCGCTGCACGGAATGGCCATGAGCCTTCAGCTCCTGGAGCGCCATCTGGCCGGCGTTTCCAGTGAACCCGTCATGGCTATTCTGAAAAGAGTCAACAGCGAAATGTCCCGGCTCAAAAATCTGCTTTACGATTTCCGCGCCTTGTCCATGCAAGAAAACTACAGTATGAAGCCCACCGCTTTGGCGAGCCTGATCGAGGAGTTTTGTGCCAGCCAAAAACCGAATCTTGACGCAGCGGGCATCCGCGTCGAGTTGGAATTGCAGCGGGGCTTACCGGATATCTTTGCGGATGGCGCAAAGATTAAACAGGTCTTGCTCAATCTCTGTAAGAACGCTGAAGAGGCGATGCCGGAAGGCGGAACGATAACCGTGCGGGTGTATGAATCGGACCGCAAGGTCATGGTCGAAGTGCGCGATCCTGGAATCGGTCTCCCGGCGGATTTCAAACTTGAGAGCCCTTTTAAAACGACAAAACCCACTGGAACGGGGTTGGGTCTGATTATCGTCCGGCAAATCGTTTCGCGCCATCAAGGTTCTTTATCCTACGCCAGCAAGCCTGGAAAAGGCACGACGTTCACGGTGGGATTTCCGATCCATTCAGTGACTTCAACGCGCATCGAAGCACCGGTTGAGCCAAAAGCTAACCGCGGACTGTAGGTTATTTATTGCAGCCAAGCCATAAACCCCACGACCGTGTTGCTCCGGGCGAGGCTTCCGATCCTGGTTCGACAGCTGACTCGCTGGTTGGACGGCCTATCGGTACGAAATGGACAAAAGCCGTTTTTCGAGCACTTGTGGGGAGCCAAACGGTAATCCAGCGAATCAAATGGGCAGCGAAAGCGTAAAGGTCGAGCCTCGGGTGGGTTCACTCTCTACCTTTAAGGTTCCTTTAAGTAAATCGCTGAAAACTTTGACGATATAGAGACCGAGGCCCATCCCTCCATAGGTCCGGGTGCTGGATGGGTCCACCTGTTGAAATTTCTCGAAAATCAGCCCTTGGGCCTCTCGCGGAATGCCGATTCCCGTGTCTTTGACTTCGATCTCGACGCTGTGTGGCGAGCCAACCGTCCGGGCTGTAACCCAGACATCTCCTTGCGCGGTAAACTTTAGCGCGTTGTTGATCAGGTGTTGTAGGATGACCGTCAGTTTCGACCTATCCGTAGTGATTTTCGGCAGCCCGTCGGGTATCACCCAATGCAGCGATACCGATTTTTCCAACGGCGCAATTTTTTTCTTGATCTCCGTGAAATAGTCCGACAAAAAAAGCTCTTCTTGCTGGAGCATCAGTTCACCGGCTTCGATCCTGGTCACATCCAGGACCTCGTTAACGATGCCCGTAAGATTGTCCGACTCCTGGAGAATCTTTCCAAGCACTTCGCCTTGTTCCGTCGTGACATCGCCCCAAGTTTTCTCTCTGAGGGCTTGCGCGTAGCCGGCTATCATATTCAAGGGCGTGCGAAACTCGTGCGATACAATGTTCAAAATCTCTTTTCGGCCGCGATCTCTGATCTCCTGTTCTTGTGCAAATGCTCGTTCCATCCGGATAAATTGCGTGAAATACCCGTAGAACAACGACACGACAAACAAAAACGGCAGACGCAAAAAGACGCTGGGATGCAAATCAGAGGCGGTCGTGAACAGCAATACCGAGTAAAACAGCGGCGCTGCGATCGATACGATGGTTCGTAGCTTGGCGTCCTCGATAATGCAACTGCCTAGAATGACCACGAAAAACGTCAGGTAGAATTCCTTTTCCGAATAGCCATTGGCGACCAGAGACAGCGTGAGAACGATGGTATCGGCGATAACCAGCGGATAGTAAAACGACCAGGATGCGAATCGTTCCTCGGCAAAAAAGTAAAGGCCTACGTTCGATGCGATGTATAAAAGAATGGCGCCGTAAGAAAACCAGATCGGTACGCGGTCCAACGATGGATACAGAAGCAAGTACGTGCAAATAATGACAACCGGCCAGCGTATGAGTATCACGCTCAATTTCAGGGGAAACCCGAAACGCTGCGTCACCGTAGACGAAGTAAACGGGAGAAGATTGATATGCCTGGCTGTTGCCACGCTCGACGCCTCCGTGTCTTGAGCCGACAATCATTGTACTCGATCGTCGTATCATCAGACAATTGAATTGCAAATTGGCTCCGCAAGCGGCGTTCTCGGCAACCGCTTAGCTACCCTCGCCGGACGCTTGGCGGAGAATCCCAGGTGCCTCGACTTTCCTTGATTCTGGGCCGCGCTAGCTTCAGCCTGAGGCTGATCCGCCTCTGGCGGAATCGCCAGCTTGCCTGGAATGACGAATTAAATCACGAACTTCGGATAGGGATACTAGCTCGCGGCTTTATAGATGGGTCCCATCCGGCTCTGCACCCCGCGTTTGGTCAGCTCCTCCTCGAACATCCGGCGGATGCGCGGATCTTCGTCTTCATATTCGATTTGATCGCCGCCCATTTTCACGCTCTCGGAAGTGCCCCACTGTTTGCGCAGACCGGGAAACTTTCGGCTGCTAAACGGCTTTAGCGCGAGATAACGCGCCGGTTCGCCGCCGATGTTGAAATGCTGGTGAAACCAGCGCTCCGGCGGCACCATGAGGCTACCGGCGCGCCAGTTGTAGCGCTTGATGTCGTCGCCTTCCTTCCACATCACCGAGAAGCCCTCGCCTTTAAGAATGATCACATGGGCTCCGGCGCCGTGGCGATGGGCTTTCTTATAGGTGGCGACGGGGAATTGGGAAATATGCGCGGACATGACGTTGTTGGCCATTTCGATCATCAACATTCTGCCACCGGCGCCGCGCTCGCTGCGCTCGGGCAATTCGTAGCTGCGCACGTCGCGGATAAAATTGGTGTCGTGGAATCCTTCGCCGGGAATCTTCGCTTGCCCGCTAAAAAAATCCTCTTCCCCCGCATAGCGGTCGGTAAAGCGAAAAGCGCAGTTAAAGACAAAGTCGATGTTGTGGTAGAGGTTCAACACTGTCGGCGCGTTGGTCATCGCCAGCAGACGCACCGCCTTGTCGCCCTGGCCGTTGAAGTGTTGGTACCAGGCATTGAGCGGCGGCGAAAAAAGCGCGCCTTCGCCCCATTCAAAGGTTTGCTTCTTGCCGCCGTCTTGCCAGACCGTGGTGGCACCGCGGCCGCTGACGACAAAGATCAATTCCTCGAACATATGTTTCTGCGGCTCGAGAGACTTTCCCGGCGCGATTTCGCAGATGTAGCAATCATTGACGCCTTCGGAACCCTCCAGGTTGAGATACACGCCGCGTCCGCCCATGCGCGTCCAGGGGTGAAGCTCGACCGCGTTGATGTCTTCGATGTGAAAGCCGCGCAGCGCCGGCAGATTTTCCTTTTCCAAGAACAGTTGATAAGTCGTTTTAGCGCCCAGTTCATTGCCAGAGCGCTTTAGATTTGGTCCGACCATGGGTTACTCCTTTATTTCTCGATTTCGTCGCGGCGGGAGGCCGGTGAGACACCGATGGATTTCCGTTTGCCAATGACGTTTCGCCCTGGCCGGCCGCTTTTTTATTGGAACTATCCTACCGCATTCAGGACCTTGCCGCCGACCTCGACTGGCTTGGCGTCAATCAGGATGAACGCCATCACACAAGGCTCAGTGCCGCGGTTGATCCAATTGTGGATCGTGCCGCGCTGTACGAGCACGTCTCCCGCATTCAGATGGACGACCGAATCATCGAGCTCCATGTCGATCTCGCCCGAAACGACCACCGCGTAATCGATCGAATCGGTGCGGTGGTTGCGCGGCGCGACGCCGGGGGCGAATTCGATGACACGAAAAACTGTGCCGTTTTTCAAGGTCGTGCCGACCTCCCTGAGTGCTTCGTCGGCATCACTAGTGTTGTTTACGGGAAAGGACTCCGTGGTCCACACCACACAGGCCGAGGCTCCGGGCCGGTTCGAGGTGATGTTCTGGGAGACCTCGTCGATCTTGACGACGGCACGCCCGTTTGCATCGTGTCCGGTGATGACTCGTCGTACCTGCACTGCCATTGTTTTACCTCCTTGACCTTGCCTATTATCAGATCCGTGGAACTATTTCTTCGACTCCGACGCCGTAATACGCCCGCAGCGTCAACGGGGATTGTGGTGAAATTTCCACGGCTGGACTTTTTCGCAGTATTATCAATTTCTCACGACGGAAAAAAGCCAGGCACCGTCGCCGTCGTCTTTGCTATAGATCTGCCCTACTTTTAGCGCAACATGAAGCTGGTTTGTTACGACTCCGGGAAGGGCCCGCGCGCCGGCGTGGTTATTGGCGAGCAGGTGCTGGATGTTGCAGCTCTGCTTGGAGAGCGCGGCGGGCTACGCGATGTACGAGCCTTGCTGGAATTGCCGAGGGATCCGCTAACAAGGCTGAAGTCGGCCTTGGGTTTAGCGCGCGCCGCGTCGGGTATAGCGCTAAGCACGGTTCGCCTGCGGCCGCCGATTTTGCAGCCGCCGACGGTTCGCGACTTCATGGTGTACGAAGGCCATGCCAGCTCCGGAGGCACCCGGCAGCTCTCCGATGCCTGGTATCGGCTGCCGATTTTTTACTTCTCCAACCCGCTATGCATATTCGGCCCGGAGGACGAGGTGCCCTACCCATCTGCGTCCGATCAGCTCGATTATGAGTTGGAGCTGGCTGCCGTCATCGGCCGGGAAGCAAAAAACGTCGCCGAGGCGGACGCTTTCTCGTGCATTGCCGGCTTCACCATCTTTAATGACTGGAGCTGCCGCGACCTGCAGCGAGACGAGATGCAAGCGCGCCTCGGGCCTGCCAAAGGGAAAGACGCGGCAAGCTCGCTGGGCCCGTGGATCGTGACGACAGATGAGCTGGCGCCCTTTCTCCGCGACGGCCGCCTGCACCTGCGCTGCACATTGAAAGTGAATGGCGTTCAGTGGATGGACAACAACGCCGGCATCATGTATCACCCCTGGGGCGCAATGATCGAGCGCGCGTCGCGGGACAGCCGAATCGTTCCCGGCGATGTCCTGGGCGCGGGCACGGTTACCGGCGGATCGATCGGGGAGGCGATACGCAACGGATTGCCGGCGCGCTTTCTCGAACCTGGAGACGTTGTGGAAATCACGGTCGAAGGGATCGGCGTGCTGCGCAATACAATTGCGCCAAAGGTGAACCCAGACCCCAACTATCGTTTCACAGCCCGGCCGCCGGGCACTTCTGCTCCATCCCACTAGTATCATGTCCCAGAAGTTCGATGTATAAGTCCGGCGTCATTCCGTCTGAAAAATCTCCCCTTCCTCCCTCTTTTCCCAATAGGGGATATCCTAGAGAGAAATTCCCCCTTTGAAAAAGGTGTGTACGGACCGGGGACAAAGGGGGGATTTGAGTTCACTTCGGCCGGTGCCGTCGATTGGACTTTTTCAGCGAATTTCTGGGCCACCACGCTAGTGCCGTAACTTCTGAATCAGGTACCCGCGGCCCCAATATGCGTCGGGAAAGTTTTTATTGTTGCTAGGGTTGTTGTGCTTATACTATAAATGGCCGTGGTTGTTATCCGTCTCAATGCGAGCGACTTGGCCGGAATGAATTGATTATGAACCGATGGAGGCGTCACATTTGGCTCATCTTCGCGTTCGCCGCGCTCTTTCTTGCCTTGCGGCCAGGCGCTCCCATCGCGGCGCAAAGGGCAGGCACGGCAAAGAGCGATGCGATATCGTTAGGGCTCGTCTCCGAAACCTCTCAGAAAGAGATTGAAGAACATTTTCGAGAATTCGCGCGCTATGCGGCGAAAAGGCTTTCGTCGGCGACCGCAACCGAAGGAAGAGTGGTTGTAGCTTCTGGGCCGTTACAGTTGGCCAAATTGCTCGAAGAGAAAAAGGTCGATTTCTACATGGAAAGCCCTTATCCCACCTACCTTATCAATAAGCAGGGTGCCGCCGTTTTGATCCTCCGACGTTGGAAGGGAGGGCTGGCCGAGTATCGAAGCCTAATTTTTACGAAAAGGGATAGCGGCGTTTCTCGTCTTGAAGATTTTCGCGGCAAGATGATCGCATTCGAGGATCGGGGATCGACGTCGGGCTATTTTCTGCCAAAGGTCATGCTTCTAAAGAAGGGATTCAGGCTGAAGGAGAAGTCCGACTTGGCAGCGAAAGTTTCTCCCGGTGAAGTTGGCTACGTCTTTGGCTCCACCGATCGCAACGTCGTCAGTTTGGTTCTTGCAAAAAGGGTGGCGGCCGGAGCGGTTAGCAGCGACGACCATGCCACGCTTGACGAGAAGATACGATCCGACATCGCTATTCTAGCAGAAACGGAACCCTTTCCGCGCCACCTCGTTTCGGTTCGCAAGGACTTGCCGCCGGCGGTAACAAAGCGGCTTAAAGAGATTTTGCTATCCATGGATCAGGACGACGAAGGTCGAAAGATATTACAACGGATCGATAACACGACGAAGTTCGACCTCCTTCCAGGAGGCGAGCCGATGGTTCGACGAAAGCTCGTTGAATTATTTCGTCCGCGCGGAAAAAATTAAGAGCAAATTAAGGGCTGCCGTTGCGGTGACTGAGGAGAGCCTCGCATGCTCATCTCGGATTTTGCAGTTGAACTGAGGACCCCGTAAGCGAGGGGAACCCTGGAGTAGCAAAGGCGTCCAACTGTGAAGTTTCAAAGTCATTTCGCGCTTACGCACTTCGCTGTCACGAGCTTTAACGTTCCATCCAAGCACCGCTGATCGATGTCTGCTCAAAGGCAGACGGCATCTCCGCCACAGGCGGATCAGCCTTCGGCTGAGACTTTGCTACGGAAGGGTTCCGCCTCGCGCCTTCTGCTGCGCGCAACTGTGGCATCCGGACTCATGCCAAGGCGCCGGACAATTTTCTTCGATGTATGGCGGCAGGGAGCTGGGGGGCTCCCGCGTTTATGCCAATTCCAGCGGGCTAACGAATCCGTCACTCTATGCCAAACAGCGCGCGAGCGTTGTCGCGGGTAATTTTTTGCCTGACGACCGGCGATACCCCTTGCCACTGTTCGCCGATGACTTGCTGCGAGTTTGGCCAGGTGCTTGCGGGGTGGGGGTAGTCGGAGCCAAACATTACCTTGTCTATGTCGAGAATACTGCCTACCATCTTCACACCAAGAGGTTCGTCAACGAAGCTGATCCAGATCTGGCGATGGAAGTATTCGCTAGGGAGCATTTTGGGAAGACTGATCTGGCCGTCGCCGGTCAGCCTGCGGCCGTCTTTAGTGCGCTGGTACCAAATGTCGAGGCCCTGGATCATGCTCGGTATCCACGCCAGGCCGGCCTCGGCCATGACGATCTTGAGGCGCGGATGGCGATCAAGCACGCCGGTAAACATGAGGCCGGTGATCGGTTCGAGAAGTTGAACGCCCGGCGGTTCTTGAGCGAAACGAGAAGCCACAGAGACGGCGAGATTTTTCGCCTTACGTTCTTTCTCGTCTAACCGTGTCCTTTTCACCAAGACCGCGAGATGAAAGCCAACCGGTATGCTCACTTCCTCCGCCAGCGCCCAAAAGGGTTCCCAGGCGTCGTCGTAAACCGGGGGCGTTGCCCGCGAGGCTAGAATATTGACGTGACGCAGACGTCCGCGTCTTGCGAGACGCGCAAGCTCGCCGCACGCACCCTCGGCGTCCTCCATCGAGAGTTGGGCAACGCCGATCAAGCGCTCCGGCTTGGCCGCGCAGAAGTCGATCAACCAATCGTTATAAGCTTCATAGCAAAGCCGTCTGAGCTCGGGGTCGGCAATCGGCATCGGATCGGTGGGACCGTACATGACCGAGGACTCGGCGCCGTCGCGATCCATGTCGGCCAGGCGAAGGCCGGCCGTCGTCGGACGCAGCTCACCTTTGCGCATTACGCCGCCGCGCTCGATGGCCCACATCGCGCCGCTCCCCTGCGCGGCGGTGTAGTAGCCATGCGGGCTATGGGTCTGGCCTTCCCAGGTCCAGTACGCGCCATCTTCTTTCTCGACAACGCGCGGGCCACGGTCCCGTAGTCTGCTAGGCAGCCGCTCGGTCCACAGATTGCTCGGCAACCAACGGAGGTCGATGTGGTCGTCAGCGGAAATGAACCGATATTCCATGACTTTCTCCTCTCGACAAATAGACTGCAATGTATAGCCGCGCGAATCTTTTGGTGTCATCCTGATATAGAACGGTGCGCGGATTCTTCATTACACAATGCTCCGTTCAGAATGACTGATTGAAAACTGGTAATCCAAAGCTTCTAACCGCTTATTTGCCGTAGACCTTATCGATATAGCCGCTCGCCTCGATCTCTTTGACAACCGACGTATCGACGAACTCTCTGGGATCGGCGTCTTTAGCTTTGGGAAGCTCTGCGGCAAGGGCATCCAGAGTATCTTTGATTGCTCTCAGGGATGGATAGGGGGCCTTTAGGACGTACGGCCTGATGTAATGGTAGCTCTGTTTCAGGAGCTCGCGGTCCGTGATCCGCGTATGCTTGATCAGGACCCGGATGGCGAACTCTTCGTCCGTCGTCAAGACTTTCGCCCCTTCGATCATCGCCATGAGGAACTGCTTTACCTGATCTCGATTCGACGCGATCGACGATTTTTTAACCCCTAGCCCGGAGGAGACATAGTCGATTCCCAAGCTCGTCATATCGAACAACATCTTGAACCCCGCTTTTTGCGCGACGAAAGACGACGGCGGGGAAAGGGTGCCCGCCTGAATAATCTTGGCTTGCAGGGCCGCTACGGTCTCAGGAACTCCGCCCACGCCGCGGATCAATACGTCCTTGTCCGGGATGAGCCCAACTTCTCGGAGCGCTAGCCGGGTGGCGAAGTCGGTGGTGCCGCCGATGCCGGAGACCCCGACGACTCTTCCTTTCAAGTCTTGGACGGATTTGATTTCGGGAGCGCTGTGCATGGTGAATAAAAGCTTGTCGCTGAAGTTTGCGATCAATACCACGTCGGCGCCGCCGAGAACCGCGGAGGGGACCGTCCGGCTGGACACACCCTGGGCGAACTGAACGGAGCCACCGACCAATGCC
The DNA here is from genome assembly GCA_036555515.1 of Binatia bacterium. Lineage (GTDB taxonomy): Bacteria > Desulfobacterota > Binatia > UBA9968 > UBA9968 > DATACQ01. The sequence continues at coordinate 54,503 of DATBLC010000264.1, read as the reverse complement.
TGGATGGTCCGGGCGCCGGTGCGGATGTAGCGCACTTCCATGCCATATTTCTTGAACGCTCCGGCATCCATGGCCACGAACAGCGGCGCTTGTAGCAAAGAGACCGCCGGCACCGCGACGTTGATTATTTTGAGCGGCGTATCCGCGCCAGATGCGGAAGTTTGAGCAAACAGCAACAAAACTATCGGCGCGAGCAGGATTATCCGCCTTTTCATGGACACCTCAGTTTCCCATTTGGATTTCGCTCCGACCTACTAAGGCAATTGGGATTCGGGCAGTCGAATTAAACCCCGATTACCGCAAGCGGTAGAATAAGTCCAGCCTTATTTCACCAAGGTTCGATCACTTCCCTACGCTTGACAAATCGCGGCGCTATTTGTTAGCGGAACATTATTGCCATGAAACCCGCACCATTCGAATATTTCGCGCCGGCAACACTCGATGAAGCGCTGGAATTGCTTCACGAGTATGGCGACGAGGCAAAGCTTCTCGCCGGCGGGCAGAGTTTGATGCCGCTCATGAACTTGCGCCTGGCTCGCCCCAAGGTCATTGTCGATATCAACCGCGTCAGCGGTCTTGACGAGATAACGACAACCGCCGCCGGCGGCCTTGCCATCGGTGCGTTGGCGCGCCAGCGCACAGTGGAGAAATCGGCGCTGGTGAGAGAAAGGAGTCCGTTGCTGGCTGCGGCCCTGCCCCTGATCGGCCACTTTCAGATCCGTAACCGCGGCACCATCGGCGGGAGCATCGCCCACGCCGATCCGGCTGCTGAGCTTCCAGCCGTGAGTTTGCTTCTCGGCTGCGAGTTTGCACTGGCGCGCAAGGGTAGTACACGCCTTGTTGCTGCGGCGGATTTTTTTCTCGGTTACCTGGCGACGGCCATTGAGCCGGGGGAATTGCTGACGGAAATTCGCGTGCCCCAATGGCGCGGCGGGACGGTTTGGGCTATCGATGAGATCGCCCGGCGCAAAGGCGATTTTGCCTTGGTGGGCGTGGCGCTCTGCGCGGAGCTAAATGACGGGGGGAGCCTACGGGATATCGCCATTGTCATGTTCGGCGTCGGCGGCAAACCTCAACGGATGGAAAGCGCTGGCGCGATCTTGAAAGGACGCCCCTTCGACCAGAGCGTGCTGCGCGCGCTCACCCAGGCGATTGCACAAGAACTCGAACCCGACTCGGATGTTCATGCCTCGGCCGCTTATCGGAAGGAAGTGGGCGGCGTGTTGGCGCGCCGCGCGTTGCAGTCAGCGCTGGCGAGGCCCGGATGATTCAAGTATTGCGCCGAGCACGTTGAACCAACCAAACAATGAGCAGCAAGCAAGTTATTAAAGTGACGGTCAACGGGCGGGCTTATGAGCGGCTCGTTGAAGTGAGAATGACGCTCGCGGATTTTATCCGCCAGGAGCTGGATCTCACGGGTACCCATTTGGGCTGCGAACATGGAGTATGCGGCGCCTGCACGATTCTCATGAACGGCGAAGCGGTGCGTTCCTGCCTGATGCTCGCGGTGCAAGCCGACGGCGCCCGCCTGGAAACCGTCGAGGGGCTGGCCCACGGAAGCGAGCTACACCCTCTGCAAAGGGCCTTCAATGATCGGCATGCGCTACAGTGCGGCTTTTGTACGCCGGGTTTTCTTATGACGGTCGTGGCGTTTCTGAAAGAGAATCCGGCGCCGACGCGAGCGCAAGCGCGCGAAGCCATTTCCGGAAACATCTGCCGCTGCACTGGCTATCAACCGATCGTCGACGCGGTCGTGCAGGCGGCGACGCAGTTGCGCGGCAGCGGCAAGGAGCCTGCAAAATAAATGGAAACCGCGAATCGAGCAACGCAAACTTATATCGGCGCGCCGATCAAGCGGCGCGAAGACTTTCGCTTTCTCACCGGGCGCGCAACCTACGTCGACGACATCAAACTTCCCAACATGCTCCATGCGGCGGTGCTGCGCAGCCCGCGCGGCCATGCGCGGATTCGTGCGATCGAGACATCGAAGGCTCTGCGCATTCCGGGCGTGGTGAAAATTTTCACCTTTGACGACCTCGGCGAACTGGCGGTGCCAGTGCCGATTCGGATGTATCAGCTTCCCGGCTTGGAACGCCACCTGCAACCGCTGCTGGCTCGTGGAAAAGTCCGATATGTCGGCGAACCGGTGGCCCTGGCCGTGGCCGAGAGCCGCTACCTCGCGGAAGATGCCATCGACGCCATCGAGGTCGAATATGAGGATCTGCCCGCAGTTATCGATGTCTTCGAGGCGATGAAAAATGAAATCTTGGTCGATGAAGCCGCCGGCACGAATGTCGCCGCCGTTCATGAATTTTCCATCGGCGATGCGGATCGAGCGTTTCAAGTAGCCGAGTACACCCGGCGCGAGGAATTTCGCGTCCATCGCTTCACCGGCAATCCGCTGGAGACGCGCGGCTTCGTGGCTGCATTCGACAGCGGCAAAGGGGAACTGACGGTCTGGGGCGTCACCAAGCTGCCCCATCTCAACCGCCAGACCATCGCGGCGTTTCTCAAACTGCCGGAGCGCAAACTTCATTTCATTGAAAACGACGTTGGCGCCGGATTCGGCATACGCGGTGAGCTCTACCCGGAAGATTTCTTAATTCCCTTTGCTTCGGTCAAACTCGGACAGCCGGTAAAGTGGATCGAAGATCGGCGCGAACATCTGATGGCGGCGAATCATTCGCGGGAAAACCGCTGCCAGCTCGAAGTGGCGGCGCGCAAGGATGGAACAATACTTGCGTTTCGCGCGGCCATTTACGGCGACATGGGCGCCTATGTGCGGACTCATGGCGGGCTCGTGCCCTGCTCAACCGCGGCATTACTCACGGGGCCGTATCGTATCCCGAACTATCAGGCGAAGATTCATCTGGTGGTCACCAACAAGACCGGCCTCGGAACCTTCCGCGCGCCGGGACGCTATGAGTCCTGTTTCTATCGCGAACGGATGCTCGACCTGATGGCAAAGGACTTGGGTATCGATCCAGTGGAGCTACGCTTTAGGAATCTTATACGTCCGGAGGAAATTCCTTATACCGTGGGCGTCACGCGGCCCGGCTCGGCGCCGACGGTCCTCGATAGCGGCAACTACCCGAGTGCCCTCCGGCGCGGACTTGCGGAGTTTGAATACGATAAATTGAGGCCGCTGCAGGGCCAACTAAAAGACGGCCGCTACTACGGCACCGGCATCGCCTGCTTCGTTAAGAACACCGGCGGCCTCGAACCGTACGAGGGCGCGCGCATCGTCATCGGCGACCGCAACGACGTCGCCGTGTATTTGAGTATTTCGATGTTAGGCCAGGGCCATGAGACAGGCATGGCACAAATCTGCGCCGACGCCCTGGGCGTGCCGATGGATTGGATCACGGTTTATCATGGCAACACCGATACGACGCCCTTTGGCTGGGGCACGTTCGCCAGCCGCGGCACGGTCATGTGCGGCAGCGCGGTTCATCTTGCGGGAAAACAACTCAAGCAAAAGCTGCTCAACGTCGCGGCGCGACATCTCGGAGTCGATGCCATTGCCCTGGACCTGCGCGACGGCAAGATCTTCCGACTGAATACTGAAGCGGCGCCATTGGGTCTCGATGAGTTGGTCTCCACGGTGCGCCACTCTGGAAGCCTCAATGAGGGCTTTCCGGAGTTGGAAGAGACCGCCTACTTCCATTCGAGCCAGATGACCTATTCGTACGGCGTTCATTTGGCCCATGTGGCCGTGGATGCCGAGACCGGCATGATGGAAGTGCTCAAGTATCTGGTTGTGGAGGATGTCGGGCGCGCTATCAATCCGCTGCTCATCCATGGGCAAACCGTGGGCTCGGCGGTGCAAGGCATCGGCGGTACGATGTTAGAAGAGCTGATCTATGACGAGAATGGCCAACTGCTCACCGGGAGTTTGATGGACTATCTATTACCTATCAGTACAGACGTCCCGGATATCGGCAGCGTGACCCTCGAAGAAGCGCCCTCGCCGCTAAACCCGCTGGGGGTGAAAGGCGCGGGGGAAGGCGGCATCGTCGGCACCGGCGCGGCGCTGGCCAACGCGCTGTCGAATGCGCTCGCTGATTATTCCATTCAAGTCAAAAACTTACCTCTCACGCCGGACCGCATCCGGGCATGGATCAGCGGCCGCGCCCGCTAGACGTTCACTATTGCACGCCTAGTCGTTCGCGAATCCTTCTCACGTAGCCAATAAACTTCGGATCATCGCGCATGGCGGTGCGGCGCGGGCGCGGAAGATCGAGGGGCACGATTTCGGCGATTTTGCCTGGCCGTGGCGTCATGACGACGACTCGGTCGCCGAGAAAGACCGCTTCGGGAATGCTGTGGGTGATGAACACAACGGTCTTTTTCGCCTCGCCCCAGATGCGTTGCAGCTCCAGATTCATTTCATCGCGGGTGATGGCATCCAGCGCGCCGAAGGGTTCATCCATCAATAATAAGGGCGGGTCGTGCACCAATGCCCGGCTAATGGAGACTCTCTGCTGCATGCCGCCGGAGAGCTCCGACGGATAGCGATCTTCAAATCCCTTGAGGCCCGTGAGCTCTAAAAGATCGAGCGCTCTTTGCCGGTATCCGTTGACGTCGAGCTTGCGCGCTTCGATCTGGAGCAGGACGTTATCGAGTGTTTTGCGCCAGGGCAAAAGAACCGGCGCCTGGAAAACGACGCCGATGTTAGTCAGCGGCGCGGTTACCCGCTTTGCGGCTACCCGTACGGTGCCGGAAGTGGCGGAGAGCAGACCGGAAGTCAGTTTCAGCAGCGTCGTCTTGCCGCAGCCGCTCCGGCCGACGACAGCGAGAAATTCGCCATCGGCAACATCGAGAGAAAATTCCTCCAGAGCGACAATCTCACCAGCACCGGAATTGTAAATTTTTCTGACGTTGCGGTACTCAATGAGGTCGGCCATGGGTTCGTGCCGTTCCGTCTAACGCTTTACCGATTTCGAAAGGGTCGAACCAGGACGCTGACGCAAAGCTATCCTCCAAGCCTTATCGATCTTAGTTCTTGGGAATGAACTGGTTCGTGTAGATCATCTTGTAGTCGATGGGCTTGTCCAAACCGGCATATTTGTTGGCCAGTTCTCCTGACCGTTTCATCATCGCCTCTTTCATGTATCCGAGGCCGAACTGTTTGGTCTCAGGATCTTGAATATCGCCCAGGCCGTCCTGCATTTCAGCGGCGGTGATTTCCCGGTCCTTTTCCGGGTTGGCGGTCATGAAAATATCCAGAGCTTGTTGCGGATTTTTTATGGACCATTCCCACGCGTCCATCAGCGCGGCCATGAAGCGCTTGATCTGGTCCGGGTTGGTCTTGATGCGCTCTTCGTGCACTTGAATGACGTGGCCGTAGGAATTGATTCCCATGTCCCTGAAATAAAGATAGCCGATTTTTCTGTTCTGGCGTTTGGCAACGACGGCCATGCGCGGCACGCTCGAACCCCGGGCACCGGCGAGAAAATCGATCTTGCGTTCGAAGAACGCGGGCGTGCGCACGGCGGCGTCGATGTTCTTGATAATGACTTTGGTGTGATCGAATTTTGCGGCGGCGCCGAGCGCCGGCAAGAGAACCTGGCCGAAATCGCCTGGCGTCGTGCCGAAGCTTTTGCCTTCGAGATCTTTCGGCACTTTGATTCCCGACTCTTCGAGGAAGATATATCCACCCCCTTGAAAGACCATGCCGGTGCCGATGGCTCGGTTCTTGCCGCCTTTGGCCATGACTTGAACGGCGGTGATCAAGTCGCCGTAGCCGTAATCCGCTTGCTTGGTATCGACGAACTGCGCCGGCTGCAGCGAGCCGCGCCCTTCGAGTAGTCTTACTTCCAGACCTTTGCCCCTGAAATGGCCTCGATCGCGGGCGACAAAGAACGGCACATGTTTGCCGCCAAGAATCCAATCCAGCTGAACTTTGACCTCCTCCGCCACCGCGGCGCCCCGGGCTGGGCTGGCCAGAGTCGCGCCCGCCAGCAGCAAGAAAGCGAAACGAGTCAACGTGATCTTCATAACCTTTCTCCTTGCGCCCGTTTAAGTCTCCGTGGGCTGAACGCCCCGGCGCCAGGGCATCAGCCTTTTTTCCAATCCAACGATGACCCCGAATAATGCCAGCGACATCATCGAAAGAACGATGATCGAGGCGAAGATCAGCGCGGAGTTCATGTCGTTATTTGCGACGATGATGAGGTAACCCAGACCCTTTTGTCCGGCAACGAATTCGGCGACCACGGCGCCGATGACGGCGAGCGCGATGGAGGCCTTAAAACCGGCGAACAAGTACGGCACCGAGTTGGGCAGGCGAATTTTTTTAAATTCGGTCCAACGGCTCATGCCCATGGTTTTGGCCAAATCTAACATGTCATTTTCGATTTGCGCAAAGCCGACGACGGAATTCACCACCATGGGAAAAAACGCGGTCAGAAAAGCAATGGTGACCTTGGACCAAAGACTGTCAATACCCAACCAGATCAAAATCAGTGGAGTAATGGCGATTCTCGGAATCGAACCGATGACGACGAGCGCCGGATAAATGGTTACCCAGAGAAATCGAGAATAGACGATGCCAAGGCCGGAACCAATGCCGACGATGGCGCCGATAAGAAAACCCAAGACCGTTTCGTTGAATGTCGGAATCAAATGTTTGATAATCAGGCCGCCCTTTTTGCCGAATTCCTCGACGATGGCAAGCGGCGTGGGAAGGAGGTAGTTGGGCACGTTTGAGAAAGGCAGGAGGAGTTGCCAAAGAGCGACGAGACCGAGAAAAAAGAGTATGGACCACTTTGCGTTGCCGAAAAGGTCGCCGCCTTCGCCGTGGTTCATTTTTTCGACTTCCCGTTACATGGACTGTCAAGTAAGAGTTATGGCTGATGAGCTATGGCAACCCTTCGGTATCGAATCGTCAAGCTGATGTCAAGGGAACTATGTGATGTCGGCTAACCAACGACGGCAAAAACTTCGACTGATCCAATTTCGCGCGGCTTATAATCTGCCGGTCCATGCGGCGATGGAGTACGGAATTTTCGCCAGTCATGGCCTTGAAGTCGAAGCCACCTATACTCCGGGTTCGGACTTTCTGATCGCGGCGCTTGAAGCCGGTCAGTTCGAAATCGGCCACCCAGCAGCGGACGACGTCGTCGCGGCAGTGGAGGGTAAAACGCGGTCGGATCTTTTTCTTTTCATGGGCCTGCACAGCGGTCTGATGAGCGTGGTCGCTGGTGAAGGATATCGCGACGTTGAAAGTCTTAGGGGGCAATCGTTGGGCGTCGATTCCAGAAGCACGGGTTTTGTCTTTTTGTTGGATAAGTTTCTTCGCGCCAACGGTCTGGGGCCTGAGGACTACACTCTCATTGAGGTCGGCGGATGGGAGCGGCGCTATAGCGCGCTATTGGAGAAGAGAATCGCGGCGACTTTATTGACGTCGCCCTATGTTGAAGACGCCTTGGAGTCGGGCTGCCATCTGCTGGCGCGGGGCGACGGCATTGAGCCTGTCTATCAGGCCACCTGCGGTGCCGCGGTGCGACGTTGGGCGAGAGAAAATCAAGAAGCGCTTGTCAATTATATTCGAGCTTATGTCGCGGCGACGCAGTGGTGCTTTGATCGCGCCAATCGCCACGCTTGCTTGCGTCTTCTCAACCAGCATGCGGGCCTCAACGAAACCCGCGCCGAGAAGACGCTCGCTGCCCTTTTGGACCCCCTTTACGGTCTCTATCCCCGCGCGGAGCCTAATATCCCAGGAATAACCGCAGTACTCGCGTTGCGCGCCGAGACGGGCCGGCTTAAATCGCCCGTACCGCCCGTAGAGAAGTATTTAGATATTTCCTTTTACCTCAGAGCCCACAACCCCGGCTAATTTCCGCAGTTGCGTCGCGGGCTCCGGTGCGTTACCACCACCGTGGGGGATGGGACGCGCCGATTACGCAACGGTGTCGTTTGGTTTTGAAAACCGGATGTGTTACTTCTTGACGGAGATTATTCTGTTTCGACGGGTGGGGTCCTCCTATGCCGAGGCATTTAATCGCCAAGAGCCGTTTCTTTTTGCTCATCGTCATAGCCGTTTTGCCGACAACGTTGTCGGCCCGTGTTGTCGATCGATTGATCGCGGTTATCGACGGAGAGCCCTACACGCTGCGCAATGTCGAGGAATACGCCAAACGCAAACTAAAAGTGGAATTTCCGACGGGAGATCTCAACCGCATCAATCAAAGCGACAGCGACGTACTTGAGCAATTCATCACCGAAAAGCTTCTGGATGCCGAGATTCGGGGAGCGGGTATAACGGTTACCAGCGAGGATGTCGAGCAGTATATAGAAGAGGTCAAGAAGAACAACCGGCTATCGGAGAGCGATTTTAAAATGGCGTTGGCCCGCGAAGGAATGACTCTCGACGGCTACAAGGAATCGGTCAAAAACGAGCTGGCGAAAAGCGAGCTGGTGCGGCGCCAGGTGCGAAGCAAGATCAGCGTTACCGACGCGGATGTCGAGCGCTATTACCAGATCAACTCGAAAAATTTCCGCACCGGGGATCGGGCGCGCATTCGCCATATCCTTCTTTCACTCTCAGAAAACGCCGCACCGGAAGTCGTCCAGACCACACTGGCGAAGACAACGGAAATTTATGGACGAATCAAAGCCGGGGAGGATTTCGCCAAGTTGGCGGGGGAGTTTTCTGAAGGCGCGGGCCGCGGCGACGGCGGCGACATCGGCTGGGTGAATCGCGGCACATTGATCGCGGGCCTCGATGAGACCGCTTTTGAGAAGCTTGCCGTGGGACAAGTTAGCGAGCCATTTCGCACTACCATGGGCTATCATATCGTAAAGTTGGAGGCGCGGGTGAGCGGCGCCGTGGAACCGCTTTCGTCGGCGGCGCCGAAGATCAAAGCTGAGCTCGCCGGGAAAGCCCTGGAGGAGCGCTTTCTGAAGTGGCTTAAAACCGATCTACGCAGAAAGCATCGCGTCGACGTCAAACTGGCCGGCGTCGTCTTTAAACCCGAGGAATCCAAGGAAGGGACCATGGATTCCCTGATCGCCAAATCCACGCGGACCAACCGCCAGGAGCGGACGTTTTTGAGTTACTTCAATCCGCTTTCCTACGTCATCAAGGAAACCCCGCTTGATGAACTTGATCCTAAAGGCCCGTTGGCTGACAAGAGTATAGTCAGCGTTTTCGGCGCGCCGCTCTTTGCCACCGAGCGCGTTGACGACGCGCCGGATGTGCTCTCTCCCCCGCTGGAAAAATCCAGTGACGGTGCGTCCGGCTCGGATTCAAAGAAGTCCGGCGGCTTTTTCTCTTCAGTTGTCGACACGCTGAATCCTTTCTCAAGCAAAAAGCCCTGATACCATTGTTTCTTTATCTTGCGGACGGGGATGCGAAAAACCTTAAGCGCTGGCGCTCGCCGGCAGATGCGGTTGCGTAAACCTATTGTGGCCGTAACGATGGGCGATCCCGCGGGCATCGGGCCCGAGGTGGTTCTCAAAGCGCTGGCCGACCCGGTGATTAAAAAAAACTGCCGCCCGTTGGTCCTGGGCGATTGGGAAGTGTTGGAGCGCACGAGCCGGCGCGGCAAAACTCATCTCAAACTCATTCGTTGGAGCCAGAGAGAGCCGCTGTTGCCGATGCTCAACGGCGGCGCCGGAATGGTGGTTTGCTCGTTGTCCTCTCTGAAGGCGGCGGAGTCGCGTCCGGGCATGCCGTCCAGGGCGGGCGGGCACGCTGCCTTCCGCTATATCAGCGTTGCGGCGAAACTGGCATTGATGGGGCTCGCCGACGCTATCGCAACGGCGCCTATCAGCAAGAGCATTCTTATCGACGCTGGCTATAATTACCCCGGCCACACGGAATTGCTCGCCGAACTGAGCCGCACCCGCGAGTGCCGTATGATGTTGGTGGGGCGCAAACTACGCGTTGTGCCAGTGACCGGCCATATAGCTTTCAACAAAGTTCCGCGCGCCCTTAGTATCGATAGTATTCAAACCACCATCGAGTTAGTGCACCGGAGTCTCGCAGATTTTTTTGGCATTGAACGCCCGCGCATCGCCGTGGCGGCCTTGAATCCTCATGGCGGCGAAGAGGGAATTTTCGGAGACGAAGAGATCAGAGTTATCGGTCCAGCGGTCAAAGCAGCGGCAATGAAAGGCGTCGCAGTCAGCGGCCCGTTTCCTGCTGACAGCCTGTTTCATCACGCCGCCCGAGGGGATTATGATGCCGTGGTGTGCATGTATCACGACCAGGGGTTGATCCCGCTAAAGCTGCATCATTTCTTCGGCGGGGTGGCACTGACACTTGGTCCGCCGTTTGTCCGCACCTCGGTGGATCATGGCACGGCCTACGATATCGCCGGAAAAGGGAAGGCCGACGCGTCGAGCATGAAAGAGGCAATTCTGTTGGCGGCGCGGCTGGCGCGCGTAAATAAGCGGCTGGAGAGAAAGGCAGAGCGGGAATGAATCCAGCGATTTTTCGTGAATACGACATTCGAGGCCTGGCGGAAAAGGATATTGACGGGAAATTCGCGTTGCTGCTCGGCAAGGTCCATGGCACGGCGATAGCAGAGCGTGGCGGTCGGCGGGTTAGCGTCGGCCGCGATTGCCGGGTCACATCCGATCCTTATGCAGAGGCGGTGATCGAGGGCCTGATGGTCGCCGGTCTGCATGTTTACGATATCGGCGTTTGTCCGACGCCGCTGCTTTATTTTTCGTTGTATCATCTCGACGCCGACGGCGGCATTCAAGTCACCGCGAGCCATAATCCGTCCGAATACAACGGGTTCAAAATATGTCTGGGCAAAGACACGGTTTACGGAGCGCAGATTGAGGACATTCGCGCCAAAATGGATCGTCGCCAGTTCCACGAAATCGGCGGCGGCGCGGTCGAGCGCTATGAGATCGTGCCGCCTTACCACAAATATCTCTTATCCGACGTGGCGCAACTCAGGCGCCCTCTCAAAGTCGTCGTCGATGCCGGCAGCGGCGTGGGAGGGCCGGTGGCGCCGCCGCTATTTCGCCGACTTGGCTGCGCGGTTTGGGAAATCGCCTGCACGCCCGATGGCCGCTTTCCGCTGCACCATCCGGATCCGACGGTGCCGGAAAACCTGACGATGTTGATTGACAAAGTCCGGGAAGAACATGCCGACGTCGGCATCGCCTACGACGGCGACGCCGACCGCATCGGCGTCGTTGATGAAAAGGGCAATATTCTCTGGGGCGATGAGTTGCTAGTGTTGTTCGCTCGCGACGTGCTCGGGCGTAATCCCAAGGCCGTCGTGATCTCGGAAGTCAAATGCTCGCAGCGGCTCTACGATGACATCGCCAAACACAACGGCACGCCGATCATGTGGAAGGCGGGCCATTCGCTGCTCAAGGCGAAAATGAAAGAGACCCAGGCGCTGCTGGCCGGCGAGATGAGCGGCCACATGTTTTTTAAGGAACGCTATTTCGGTTATGACGACGCGATCTACGCTTCGCTCAGACTCCTGGAAATTCTCGCGCGCTCGGACCGCCCGCTGTCCGCGTTGCTTGACGATCTGCCCAAAAGCGTTTCGACACCGGAGCTGCGCGTGGACTGCCCCGATGATAAAAAGTTCGCGCTCGCCCGCAAAGCGACGGAATATTTCCGTCGGCACTACGAGGTCATCGACGTGGACGGGGCGCGGGTGAAATTCGCTGAGGGGTGGGGACTCATTCGCGCCTCGAATACGCAGCCGGCGCTTGTGCTGCGCTTTGAGGCCTCCTCGACGGAGCGGCTCAACGAGTACCGGGCCATCATCGAAGACAAACTCAAGGAACTCGCAGGCTGGTGAAAAATACTCATATGCCGTCCAATGTTACAATATTTCATTGCCGCCTTTCACGCCTGCGCAATGGGTTTATGAGAAACCAGCTGGAAAACTCTTAGGACTTCGGATGGCGCGCAGCATCGTCGTCGCCGGGGCGCGCGTTCATAATCTTAAAAACATCGCCCTGGAAATCCCACGTGACCGGCTGGTGGTCATCACCGGCGTTTCCGGGTCGGGCAAATCTACTCTCGCCTTCGACACCCTCTATGCCGAAGGGCAACGGCGTTACCTCGAATCTCTCAGCGCTGACGCGCGCCAGTTCTTGCGGCAGATCGAAAAGCCGGACGTGGACGCCATCGACGGCCTTTCTCCAGCCATTGCGATTGGGCAATCCTGCGGCTTTTATACCGCGCGCTCCACCGTAGGCACGCTTACTGAGATCTACGACTATCTCAGGCTCTTGTTCGCCCGCGTCGGCCGGCCGAGCTGCCCGCAGTGTGGCGCCGCGATCGCTGCCTTTACCATAGAACAAATTGCCAACCGTGTGGCTGCGCTGCCGGAGCAAACCCGGCTGCTCGTGCTCGCACCCATCGCGGCGGGGGGTCAAGAGTCGCGGCGCCAGTGCCTCGATGAATTGGCGGGCGACGGGTTCGCGCGTGTCAAGATCGGCAATGAGATACTTGAACTTTCCGATGCGACCGCCCTGTCGGATCGCTTATCTGAGCCCATCGATCTCGTGGTGGATCGGCTGGCGTTACGCGACGGTGTGGAGAAGCGGCTTTGGGACTCCCTAGAAACGGCGGCGCGTTACGGCGATCGGGTGGTGAAAATCGAAGCTCAAGTGGCCGGCGGCGCCCGGCGGCAAATGCTCTTCAGCCTCAAGCTTGCCTGCGTGCAATGCGGCGCAACGCTGCCGGAAATTACGCCGGCCCTGTTTTCCTTCAATAGCCCGCAGGGTGCCTGCCCGGCGTGTGGCGGCACGGGCTCGGTCGCGGGACGGCCCAACCGGAGCGATGACGCAGTTACCGGCCAGCCCTGCGAAACTTGCGCGGGCACCCGGCTTAAAAAGGAAAGCCTCGCGGTACGAGTCGGCGAGCATAACATTGCCCAGGTGGCGGCACTGTCCGCCCGAGCGGCGCTGGAGTTTTTCCGAAACCTCGAGTTCGATGCGAGAGAAAGTGTCATTGCACGACAGGTCGTCGGCGAAATTTCGAGCCGGTTCGGGTTTCTCAATCAAGTCGGTCTCGACTACTTGAGTCTCGACCGCCCATCGCTCACGCTGTCGGCTGGCGAAGCGCAAAGAGTCCGGTTGGCAGCGCAGATCGGCGCGAAGCTTGCCGGCGTGCTTTACATTCTAGACGAGCCCAGTCTGGGCCTCCATCCTCGGGACAATACGCAACTGTTGGCGCTGCTCAAGCGACTGCGCGATGCCGGCAACTCGCTAATCGTCGTAGAGCACGACCGGGAGTCCATTCTCGCGGCGGATCATGTGATCGACATGGGGCCGGGCGCGGGCGTGCAAGGCGGCATGGTGGTGGCGCAAGGTCCGCCGGCGGAGCTGCTGCGCGATGAGCATTCCCTGACGGGGCGTTATCTTTCAGGCGCGATAACGATTACCGCCCCTGGGCCGCGGCGCCGCGGCACGGGGAGCTTTGTCGTGATCAAAGGCGCGCGCGAACATAATCTCAAGAACATTACGGTTGAAATTCCGGTGGGCGCGATGACCTGCGTGACCGGAGTTTCCGGCTCGGGCAAAAGCAGCCTGATCATCGATATTCTCTACAACAGCGCGGCGCGGCGTTTTAACCGTTCCCAGGTGAAGGCCGGCGCCTGCGACGAGATCACCGGCTGGGAGCATTTCGACCGGGTCATCGGCATCGACCAGACGCCCATCGGGCGAACGCCACGTTCCAACCCCGCCACTTATACCGCGATATTCGATCATTTGCGCGGCCTCTTCGCCCAACTGCCGGAAGCGCGCGTGCGTGGTTACCGGGCGGAACATTTTTCGTTTAACGCCAAAGGCGGCCGCTGCGAAGCTTGCGCGGGCGACGGCGTTATAAAAGTCGATATGTATTTCTTGCCGGAAGTGTCGGTCACCTGCGATGTGTGCAAAGGTAAGCGTTACAATCGCGAGACCCTCAACGTGAAGTACAAAGGAATGAGTATCGCGGATATCCTGGATTTTACCGTTAACCAGGCGGCCGAGCTGTTTAGCGCCGTTCCGGCTATCTTCGAGCGGCTGCGAGTGCTCAGAGAGGTCGGACTAGGTTACTTGACGCTGGGCCAGCCGGCCACGGCGCTCTCCGGCGGCGAGGCGCAACGTGTCAAACTGGCGCGCGAACTGGCGCGCCGGTCAACCGGCCGTTCACTCTACGTCCTCGACGAGCCCACTAGCGGTCTGCATTTCGACGACATCAAGAGACTTCTTGAAGTGCTGCACCGCTTGACCGATGAGGGCAACACGATGGTCATCGTCGAGCATGACCTCGACGTGATCAAAACCGTTGATTACGTTATAGACCTGGGACCCGAGGGCGGGGAAAAGGGGGGCTATGTAGTGGCCCGGGGTGTTCCCGAGCAGATCGCTCAGACACCGGGCTCATTTACCGGCGAGTTCCTAAAGCGAGCGATACAGCCGTGTTAGCCGGATTGTCATCGCGCTCAGCAGAATTTATTTCAGAATTTCAATCTGTTAGGCGTACACGGCACTGTTGACTCGCTCTTGGTGGTCGGTTAGTCTTAAATCAGACTAATTTAGTGGGAATGGATTCACTGCTAACTAAAGCAGGGTAATTTTCATTTTTATGGCGCTCAAAACTCCCATTTACATGGATAATCACGCCACCACGCCGGTAGATCCCAAGGTACTGGAGGCGATGCTGCCGTATTTCACGGAAAAGTTCGGCAACGCCGCGAGCCGAAGCCACGCATTCGGCTGGGAGAGCGAAGCCGCCGTGGATACGGCTCGGGAGCAAGTGGCGCGACTGATTCATGCCGGGTCGCCCCGCGAGATCGTTTTCACGAGCGGCGCCACTGAGTCCGATAATCTTGCCGTCAAAGGGGTAGCGGACGCGTATAAAGATAAAGGCAATCACATCATCACCTGCGTGACCGAGCACAAGGCCGTACTGGACAGTTGCAAGACGCTCGAGGAGCACGGCTACCAGGTGACCTATTTGCCGGTGGCCAGCGATGGTTTGATCGACTTAAGGCAATTGCGCGAAGCGATCACGGCCAGGACGATCTTGATTTCTCTCATGGCCGCCAATAACGAGATCGGCACCATCGAGCCGGTGCAAGAAATCGGCCGCATCGCCAAAGAGAAGGGTATTCTGTTTCACAGCGATGCGACTCAGGCCGTGGGCAAAATACCGCTCCACGTCGAGGATATGGGAATCGATTTGCTATCGCTCACGGCGCACAAAATGTACGGCCCCAAGGGCGCCGGCGCGCTCTACGTACGCGCAAGCCATCCGCGCGTGAGGCTGACCCCGCTAATCGACGGCGGCGGCCATGAGCGCGGCATGCGATCGGGCACGCTCAACGTCGCGGGCATCGTCGGATTGGGCGCCGCATGCGCCATCGCGCAGAAAGAGATGGCCGCGGAGTCGGAGCGGCTCATCGCTTTGCGCGAGCGGCTCAAGAACGGCATTTTCGGCGAGCTTGACGAGGTCTATATCAATGGCCACCCGGCACTTCGGCTGCCCGGCAATATGAACATGAGCTTTGCCTTCGTCGAGGGCGAGTCGCTATTGATGGCACTCAAGGAAATCGCGGTATCCACCGGCTCGGCCTGCACGTCCGCGAGCTTGGAGCCGTCCTACGTATTGCGCGCCATCGGCGTCCCCGATGAATTGGCCCACACTTCGATCCGATTCGGCTTGGGCCGTTTCAACACCGAGGAAGAAGTCGACTTTACGGTCCGGCGCGTGGTGCAGGAAGTAAAACGGCTGCGCGAGATATCGCCGTTATACAAGGCGCGTAAGGCCAAGGCACAGCGGCGGTCGCAGGCGAATACTAACACTCGGGACAAGGTATTGTAATTCTTTCTCACGGGAGCGGAAAACTATGGCAATGGGAGTGACAGTGACGGAACGTGCGGCGGCGCGAATCAAGGAACTGATTGCCGCTGAGAATCGTGACGGGCAGGGGCTGCGAGTGAAAGTCGTCGGCGGCGGTTGTTCCGGCCTGCAATATAAGGTCGATTTCGATCAGCCCAAGGGCACCGATAAGGTTTTCGAGAAGGACGGGGCAAGAGTTCTCGTCGACATGAAGAGCCTGCTTTATTTGGGCGGCACCGAGCTTGATTACAAGGACGAGTTGATGCAGTCGGGATTCGTGTTTCAAAATCCCAACGTCAAAAAATCTTGCGGCTGCGGCGCATCGTTTACAGTTTAGGGCCAAACTATGCAGCGTCATTCAGAAAAGTTATTGTCAGCCGGAAGGCAGCTATCGTTCAAGGTTCAATGTTCAAAGTTCAAGGTTGAGTTTCAAATCGAGATCTAAAGTAAGAGTCGTTGAACCTTGAACCTGGAACTTTGAACGGAGATTTTTGGCGAGGCGGTTACGTTCGGCGCAACGTTATACCGCGAATGGCCCAAAGTGGAGATTTAAATATGGCACGAGTTGAAAAAAGCGTGGAAGACCTGACCCGGCGCGAGTACAAATACGGTTTCGTCAGTGACATCGAGGCCGACACGGTGCCACCGGGGTTGAACGAAGACATCATCCGGTTCATCTCGGCAAAGAAAAATGAGCCGGAGTTCATGCTCGAATGGCGCCTCAGGGCTTACCGCCACTGGGCCAAGCTGGAAAAATCCCAGGCCGAACCGAAGTGGGCCAACATCCATTATCCGCCCATCGATTATCAGGCGATCAGTTACTATTCGGCGCCGAAGAGCAAAGCGGATGGGCCCAGGAGTTTGGAAGAAGTCGACCCGGAACTGCTCAAGACCTACGAGAAGCTCGGCATTCCTCTGCGCGAGCAAGAACTGCTCGCGGGCGTCGCGGTGGACGCGGTTTTCGACAGCGTGTCGGTGGCGACGACGTTCAAGGGAAAACTGGCCGAATTGGGCGTGATCTTCTGTTCATTTTCCGAAGCGGTCAGGGACCATCCTGAGCTGGTGCAAAAATATCTCGGTTCCGTGGTGCCGTATACGGACAACTTTTTTGCCGCGCTGAACTCAGCGGTGTTCAGCGACGGTTCGTTTTGCTATATTCCCAAGGGCGTGCGCTGCCCGATGGAACTATCGACCTATTTTCGCATCAACGCCGCCGAGACCGGCCAGTTCGAGCGCACCCTCATTATCGCCGAGGAAGGCAGCTACGTAAGCTATCTCGAAGGCTGCACCGCGCCGATGCGTGACAAAAACCAATTGCACGCCGCGGTGGTGGAGCTCGTCGCCCACGACGACGCGCAGATCAAATATTCCACCGTGCAGAACTGGTATCCAGGCGACGCCCAAGGGCGGGGCGGGATTTTTAACTTCGTCACCAAGCGCGGCAAATGTCTCGGCAAGCGCTCGAAGATTTCGTGGACCCAGGTGGAAACCGGCTCGGCGATCACCTGGAAGTACCCAAGCTGCATCTTGCAGGGCGACGATTCCGTCGGCGAATTCTACTCGGTAGCGCTGACCAACAATTACCAGCAGGCGGACACTGGCACCAAGATGATTCATATGGGCAAGAACAGCCGCAGCACGATCATCTCCAAGGGCATTTCCGCCGGCCACGGCCAAAATACCTACCGCGGCCTGGTGAAGATCATGAAGGGTGCCGACGGCGCGCGCAACTATTCCCAGTGCGACTCTTTGCTTATGGGCGACAAGTGCGGCGCGCACACGTTTCCCTACCTGGAAGTTTTGAACAGCACGGCCCAGGTGGAACATGAGGCGTCGACGTCGAAGATCGGTGAAGACCAGCTTTTTTATTGCCGCCAACGCGGTCTTTCCACGGAGGACGCGGTAAATATGATCGTCAACGGCTTTTGCAAACAGGTTTTTAAAGAGCTGCCGATGGAGTTCGCCGTGGAGGCGCAAAAACTTCTCGGCGTCAGTCTCGAGGGGAGCGTCGGTTAACCCGTGGCGATCGGCTTTGAGCGGTCAGCTGGGCAATACAGAGTAAACTAATGAGCTCGGAAATTTATTTCGATAATAACGCGACGACGCGGGTTTTGCCGGACGTATTCGAAGCGATGCGGCCGTTTCTCAGCGAGCTTTACGGCAATCCGTCGAGCATCCACCGCTTCGGCAGCCAAGTGGGCGAAAAAATCACCGAGGCCCGCGACCAAGTTGCGTCGCTGATCGGCGCGGCTGATCCTGTTGAAGTGATTTTTACCAGTTGCGGCACCGAAGGCGATAACGCCGCCATTCGCGCCATGTTGGAAGCGCGTCCGGACAAGCGCCATATCGTGACCAGCAAGGTGGAACATCCGGCCGTGTACGGGCTGTGCCAACATCTGGAGAAAAAAGGCTATCGCGTGACCTGGCTCGGTGTGAATCAAGATGGCGGCCTGGATCTGGACGAGCTGCGCGATTCATTGAGCGACGACACCGCGCTGGTTTCGATCATGCACGCCAACAACGAGACCGGCGTGATTTTTCCCATTGAGGAGATCGGCGCGATCGTCAAGGCCAGGGGAGTTCCCTTTCATGTTGATGCGGTGCAGACGGCGGGCAAACTTCCGCTCAATGTGAAAGCGCTACCCGTGGATCTATTGACGATTTCCGGCCACAAGTTTCACGGCCCCAAAGGCGTCGGCGCGCTCTACGCGCGGCGGAAAATTTCTTTTTCACCTTTTTTGATTGGCGGCCACCAGGAACGTAACCGCCGCGCCGGTACGGAAAATGTCGCGAGTATCGTCGGTATGGGCAAGGCCGCGGAGCAGGCATTGGCGCACCTTGGAGGATATGACAAAAGAGTTCGGGCATTGCGAGACCAGTTGGAAACGGCGCTCTCGGAGTTGTTTCCTGATTGCCGGATCAACGGCAGCGGCGCAAACCGCTTGCCGAACACCACCAACATAAGTTTCCGGTACTTAGAAGGCGAAGCGGTTTTGGTTTTGCTGGATCAATTTGGCATCTGCGCGTCAACGGGCTCCGCTTGCACCGCGGGCTCTTCGGAGCCGTCCCATGTGCTTCGAGCGATGGCCGTGCCGCCCGACTGGCTCCAGGGCGCCGTACGCTTCAGCCTGAGCAGCTTAAACACCGCTGACGAAGTGAGTATAGTGTGCGCGAAGTTGCCCGAAATCGTCCAGCGATTGCAAGGCCTTTCCGCTTTAGGCAAGTTGGGCGGCCAACAAATAACCGGCGCCGGTTTGAGGGGATGACGCGGTGGCGCTGATGCAGATATCGCGCAGAGTCGACTATGGCTTGCGCGCGGTAATCTATCTTTCGGGCCAGTATCCGAACAATTGCTGCTCCATCGCTGAAATAGCGAAGCGCCAGGGAGTACCGCGCAAGTTTTTGGAAAAGATTTTTCAAGATCTCCTGCGTAAAGGGCTGATCAAATCGAAAAGAGGATCATGCGGCGGATACGCGCTGGCCCGCGCGCCGGAAGCGATCACTTTCTATGAAGTCATCGAAGCGATAGAGGGCCCGATTGCCGTAAATGCCTGCATGGACCAACACCCGAGCTGCGAGCAGTTACCGCACTGCACCATGATCGGCGTGTGGGCCGAGGTGCAACGCAAAGTCACCGAAATATTTAGGCAAACAACGATTGCCGCGCTTCGGCCGGGGCTCCGCCGCGAATCGATTGCCGCTTCCCTCACCAACGCTGCTTGAGCCGGTTTGAAATTTGCTTCCTTGGACCTCCATTCTGGCGATGCCAGGTCGGGAGGTAATTTCATGGCTTTCGAAACAGGTTTGACCACGGGTGAACGGCTGGCGTCGCTGTTCCAGCCCGACACCGTGATGCCGGACCAGTATCTGGAGACATTTCGGCGTCTGACCCATCTGCAACCGGAAAAGCGGCTGATGCTGGCCGTACTCGAAGACGGCGTCGCGTGCTTTCAGAAGTATTTAACGGCGCGTGATGGCAGGGGCAGGAGAATCTTCCAGGAAACCGAAGAGTGGTTGCTGGAAGAACCGAGCGAAAGACTCTTTTGTTTCGCCAACGTCTGCGAGACTCTCGGCTTCGATGCGGACTATCTGCGCAAGGGTCTGATGCGTTGGAAGGCTACCCAATTGGAGGGCCGTGCCACGGCGCAGGTGTTTAAACTCTTGCCCAGCGTACTAGAGGAGGAAGGCGAGCGCTGCGCGGCAGCCGCGACAATGGCGCCCGCGCTACGCAAAGTAGCCAACCGGTAACACACCTTCGAGAATTCCCGCCCTCGTTTGCCGTCCGCGCTTGCAAAGCGCGTCAAACGATTTCATAACTCTACAATGGTTCCAGCGGCGAAGCGCCCACCCATGGGACGGCTTTCTCACAACCTCAGATACCGAATCGGCGAATACGCGCTCAGGAGTTTCATGGCGCTGCTGCCCTGGATTCCGTACCGGTGCGTCGCGTCAGTTACATCGCTGATGGCGCGGTTCACTTTCATGCTTTTATGGAATTACCGAAGACGCATGGAAGAAAACGTCGAGAAAGCGTTGGGACAGCAAATTGCCGATCCGAAGGAACGCAAACGGCTCGTGCGGCGCGCGTGGAATAACTTTGCCCTGGGCGTGCTCGACACGATGGCAGTCATGTACCTGCCGAAGGAGCGGATCGCCGCGACCATCGCGCTCGAAGGCGAAGAGCATCTGAAACAAGCCCTTGCCAAAGGTAAAGGCGTCATTGCGTTGAGCGCGCACCTGGGCGCCTTCACGTTGATCGGGCCGCGGCTTGCCGCGGCGGGTTATCCTTCTAGCATCGTCGTAAAACACCCGGCTGACGAAAGGCTAGCGCGCGTCATCAACGACTACCGAACGCAACTCGGCATCGACACAATTTCGGCCAAGCCGCGCCAGGAAGCTGTGCGGGGAATTTTGAAAGCCCTGCGCAAGAACGGCGTCGTCTTGGTTATCGCCGACGAGTTCAAATCGGGCGGCGTAGAGATAAATTTCATGGGTCAGAAAGCCGCGGCACCGCGCGGACCCGCATCGCTGGCGCTGCGCACGGGCGCCGTGACCTTGCCGATCTTTGCGGCGCGAACGCCTGATGGATCAGTGATGCTCAGAATCGGACCGGAAATCGAACCGGTTCGCAATGGAGACGTCGAGATGAGCATCGCAGAAACGACCCGGCTGTTCACGCGCCACATCGAAGAGGCGATCCGGCGATTTCCCGATCAATGGAATTGGCTCGGCTTTCGGCGGTCTGGCAGAATTTCCCGCGCGGCGTATTGGCGCCGATACCGGTGGGTCAAGAAGACTGCGGCGAAAGCGGTGGCCGGCAGCCTTGAACTGAAAATCGGCCGCGCCGGTGACGCACGTTCAAGTCGTTCGAGCCGTTCAAATCATTCAAGCAATTAAATCGGAATTCCGCTATTGCGATTGACGCGATGAACGCCCGCCATTGGCGGTCGGTGACGGCTAAATTTTTGAGTCGAAGCCCGGATTCAAGAGGGTTTTTTTCTCGGTGGCTTCTAGATAGCGCATGAAGCGGTATTTGTTCTCGATCTCGTCGAGATCTAGGCGTGGCAGACCCTTCGGTTGCCCCGGCTCTACTTTGACCGCGATCAGCGATAGGGTGTTTCGCTGCCAGGCTTGAACGAAGGCGGCGCGAAATTCTTCCGGGGCCGAGACCCAACATGCCTGTTTGTAACCCGCGCCGCGCGCCAGCGCCACGGCATCCGCTATTCGCGACGCCGTGGCGGTGCCGCCGGAGGCCTCGTATACCTCGTTATCAAACAAGAGGTGGATGAGATTGCCGGGATCCTGCAACGCAATGGTAGGGAGACCGCATAGATTCATGAGAAACGCGCCGTCGCCGTCGATGGCGATAACTTTTCGCCGCGGCAGAGCGATGGCCAATCCGGCGGCTATGGAAGAAACCAGACCCAGCGTGCGCGTTTTGAGATTGCCGTCGCTTGGTCTTACAGCCCACCACTCGCGCGCGCTCCAGCCGGTACAAACCGCCAGCGCGTCGCCGGCATCTGCGGCGATGGTCTTCAAGTACTCGTAGCGCTGCATCACCGGACTCCGAGAACGCTCCTGGTAAGAAGCACCGCCACCGGCCGTTTGGAATCGTCGGCCAGGATTTGCGCGCCGCGCAGAATTTCTTCGATTTCTTCGCGCCTGCGCAGTATGTAATAACGAATTCCCATCCCCTGAAGCACCGGCTCTGTGACGCTCCCCAGCGTCGTGAAGCCGCGGTCGCCGATGTCGCCGGCGTAGTAGATCAAGAGCAGCGCGGGGATCTGAAACTGCATCGAAGTCGTCGTGAGCGCGTTGCAGCTGTTAAGAAACCCCGCGTTCTGCATGATCAGAGCGGCGCGTTTGCCCGCTAGATAGGCGCCAGCGCATAGGCCGATACCCTCTTCTTCGCGGCACAGCGGCACATGTTTGAAATCAGGCTCTTTTTCCACCGCCCGAATCAGCTCCAGCATTTTTTCATCCGGCAAGGTCGCCACAAAATCGATGCCCGCGAGTTTGAGGCCCGCCACGATCGCGGCGGCGGACGCCTTGGGTCCGTAGTTTTCCATGTTTGTCAAAACGTTTTCCGAGTTTCCTTGGCGCATCGGCGCGACAGGAAAACTCCAAGGGCGCCGGGGCAACCAAACTTCTTTGCACCGCATAGCGTGAATGAAGCGGCGCTGTCAAGCATGAGATCGGCTGCCCGGGGGCAGCGGAACCCTGGGACAGCCCCGGGACAGCCCACATTCCCTTGACACTTGCCCGTTAGATTTTATAGTGATCAAAATCGATCCGGTCATGGAAAAGGAAGTTAAAGTCAGCGAACAGCATGTGTGGGTTAGCGTGGAGGACCGCCATGTTCACCTGGGCCTGACCAATTATCTGCAGCGGGATCTCGGCGCCGTCATTTCGGTCGAGTTGCCCGATGTCGGCGACAAAATCGAAGAAGGCGAAGTATTCGCCGAAATCGAATCGGTTTCCACCGTCCATGAACTCATTGCGCCGCTGTCCGGCACGGTGCTCGCCGTCAATGCGCAGCTCGATGAACATCCCGCCCTGCTCAATGAAGACCCCTACGGCGAAGGTTGGCTCGTCGAAGTCCGGTTGAACAACGAATCCGAGCTGGAAGCGCTGATGGATATGGATGCGTATTATCACTTCGCCGTCAAGGAAGAAACCTGAGCTTGGCACTTTAGTCGCGGCGCTCTTCGTCCTGACGAATTTGCTTCTTGGCATGCTGTTGCCGGTGCAATTCGCCGGGGCGCAGGACGAGCAGGCCCTCGCGCGGGCCCGCCGGCAAATGGTCGAACGCGATCTCAGAGGACGCGGCATCAAGGATGAGCGCGTGCTGGCGGCGATGAACACTATCGCGCGCCACTTGTTCGTGCCAGAGCGCCTGCGTGCCTCCGCCTATGAGGACCGGCCGCTGCCCATCGGTGACGGGCAAACCATATCCCAGCCATACATTGTTGCCTTTATGTCCGAGCTGTTGGAGTTGAAGGGCGGCGAGAAGGTGCTGGAGATCGGCACCGGCTCGGGTTATCAGACCGCGGTCCTGGCCCAGCTGGCCGCTCAGGTTTTTTCAATCGAGATCATTCCGGCGCTCGGCGCGCGCGCCGCGCAGCGGCTCGAACGGCTCGGTTTCGCCAATATCGAAATCAAGATCGGCGATGGCTTTTTCGGCTGGGAAGAGAACGCGCCCTTCGATGCAATTTTACTGACCGCGGCGTCGCCGCGCATCCCGGAACCACTCTGGCGCCAGCTGCGGGAAGGCGGGCGCCTCATCTTGCCCGAGGGTGAGGAAGGAAAGGCCCAGAAGCTGATCCGTTACCGCAAGAGCGCCGGCAAGCCGGTGGCGGAGGAGATTACCGGGGTGATTTTTGTGCCGTTGACGGGCGAGATTCGGAACCGGGGTCGCTGAGAGTGCGCGATTTGCTGTCGCCGGGTTGGGCGGAGCGGAAACGGTAGACGACCTCGCCGGGACGGACTAGGTTCAATTCCTCCCGGGCGATTTTTTCCAGATATAAATTATCGGCGCGCAGGCGCGTAATTTTTTCGCGGAGCGCCAGGTTTTCCTTCTGCAGCCGGTAATTCTGCTCGTCCAGTTTGGCCTTTTCCCCCTGAAGGCGCCACAAATGGATCGCGCCGCGCTCGCCCACCACGGCATGGAATAAGAGCAAAATTATCAACGATGCCCAGCCGTAGAGCACCCATTTATGCGATAGCCGCAGCCTAAAGTTCACGAAATTTTGCTTTATCGAATAGAAAAATAAATTATTGTATGCTCTTTTGCTTAGAAAGGGCAATTATCGGAGGTCGGCGATGAAAATACAACGGGTGCATGCCCGTGAGGTTCTTGATTCCCGGGGGCAACCCACAATAGAGGTGGAAGTGAGGTTGAAAAGCGGCGTGGCGGGCCGGGCGACGGTGCCTTCAGGCGCGTCCACCGGCGTGCACGAAGCCGTGGAACTGCGCGACGGCGGCAAGCGCTTTTTGGGCAAGGGGGTTACGCGGGCGGTTAATCACGTCAATGAAAAAATCGCCCGGCGTCTGCGCGGGAAGGAGGCCGGAGATCAAGCGCTCGTCGACCAAATCATGCTCGATCTCGACGGCTCGCCGAACAAAAGCAAGCTTGGCGCCAATGCGATCTTGGGCGTTTCCCTGGCGGTGGCACACGCGCAAGCGAAGGCTCAAGGACTGTCTCTTTACCGCTATCTGGGCGGCGCGGGGGCCGACACCTTGCCCGTGCCGATGCTTAACGTTTTGAACGGCGGCGCCCATGCGGATAACAATGTCGATGTTCAGGAATTCATGATCGTTCCCCATGGGATGAAAAGCTTTAAAGACGCGCTACGGGCCGCGGCCGAGATCTTTCAGACACTCAAAAAAGTCTTGCATGACAGCTCCCTTTCCACCAGCGTGGGCGACGAGGGCGGCTTTGCGCCGCGTGTGACAAGTAACGCCGCCGCCATCGAGCTGCTCCTCGAGGCGATCGCCCAGGCGGGCTACAAGGCAGGGATGCAGGTGGCGTTGGCGTTGGACGTTGCGTCGAGTGAATTCTTCGAAGACGGGAAATACGTCTTCAAGAAATCCGACGGACGCGCGCGGAGCGCCGACGACATGGTGCGCCTGTATGAAGACTGGGTGCGCCAGTATCCGATCATCTCCATAGAGGATGGCTGCGCCGAAGATGACTGGGAAGGTTGGAAAATGCTGACGCAGGCGTTGGGGAAAAAAGTTCAACTCGTGGGCGACGATCTTTTTGTGACCAACCGGGTACGGCTCAAGCGCGGGATCGACTCGCGTGTCGCCAATTCGATCCTCGTCAAAGTCAATCAGATCGGTACCTTGTCGGAGACCCTGGCAACCATGGCGCTTGCCAAGGAGGCGGGTTACACAACGGTAATGTCGCACCGCTCCGGCGAAACCGAAGACGTTACCATCGCCGACCTGGCGGTGGCCACCAACGCAGGGCAGATTAAAACGGGCGCGCCCTGCCGCGGCGAGCGCACGGCGAAATACAACCAGTTGCTACGCATCGAAGAGGAGCTGGGCAAGCGCGCGGTTTACGCCGGCAAGAGAGCCTTTCATGGCCGGCGCGGAAGCTAGTCCTGTGGGTCTGCAAGCGGCGCGGCCGCCGCGGGCGCTTCGCCGCAAGCGGGAATCGTTTCAGGAAAAGCGCGCCAGGGCTAATGCGATCGCCGCCCGTTTGGCCCCAGCCTATCCCGGCCTCGATTGCCCTCTGGCCCATCGCAACACTTTCGAACTGCTCGTTGCCGTCATTCTCTCGGCTCAATGCACCGACGAAGCCGTCAACAAAGTCACGCCGAAGCTTTTCCGCCAATTTCCAAACGCGGAAAAGCTATCGCGCGCACCGATGCAAGAGATAGAAAAGCTCATTCGCACGCTGGGGCTATTCCGGGCCAAGGCGAAATCTTTGCAACGCTGCGCTCGGCAAGTGGTCGAAGAATTCGGCGGCAATGTTCCGTCCACGATGGCTGAACTGACCAAGCTCGCCGGTGTCGGGCGGAAGACGGCCAATGTGATGCTCGGCCATGCCTTCGACACTCCCGGCATCGCCGTCGACACTCACTGTAAACGTTTATCCAATCGCCTCGGTCTGACCAGTCAACGAGATCCAACGAAGATCGAAGGCGATCTTTGCCGCCTGCTGCCGCCGGAAGAATGGACCGCGTTTTCCCATCGTTTAATTCTGCACGGTAGAAAAGTTTGCTTGGCGCGCAATCCGGCCTGCGAGAAATGTTCTCTTGGTGAGCTATGCCCGTCGAACGGCGCAGTAATTAGCGGTCATTCTGCTTTCAATGACGGAACTGAACAGATCATAAGGAGGAAATGATGGAACAGCCGAGGTTATTTTCTGCGGACTCCCACGTCAATGAACCGCCCGCCGCCTGGGAACGCATTCCGAAAGGGCTGCGCTCGCGAGGCCCTCACTTTGTACAGGATCCGCCGGGGCGTAAAGGGCTCTTTATGGTGTTCGACGGCCATGAGCCAGACCCTGTGGGCATGACTTTCACTGCCGGAGTGCCGAAAGAAGGGGGGGGCGTGCGCAAGATCATCGAGAATTTCAAATGGGAAGATTGGCGGGGACCCTGGGATCCTGCGGCGCGCCTGGGCGACATGGACCGAGACGGCGTCAGGATGGAAGTGCTTTATCCCAGCATGGCGCGCAATTTTTACAGTCTCAAGGGCGACGAGGTGCCGCTGCAGAAAGCCGGGCTGCAATCATACAACGATTGGCTGCTGGATTATTGCAACGCAGCGCCCGACCGTCTTCTCGCATTGTGCCTTCTTTCAGCTTTGGACGTGGAGTGGTCCCTCGACGAGATGAAGCGTTGCGCCAAACTGGGCCATAAAGGAACCGTTCTCCCTTCCGGCTTACCTGACGGAATAAGTTACGCCGACCCGACCTTTGATCCGCTTTGGACAGTGGCTCAAGACATGGATTTCCCTGTTCACTTCCACGTTAACATACTGCAGGGGATAGATCGCATGTCGGCGCGACTAAAAGTGATCTCCAAACTCCAGCAAGGCCGCAACGCGGTGCGGCGTGGAATCTTGGAGCCTTTAACTCTCATAACCGATCTGGTCTTCGGCGGCGTTCTCGAGCGATTTCCCAGGCTTCGAGTCGTATTCGCCGAGTACGAGCTTACGTGGCTCTACCCATTTATTGGTAAAATGGATGGCTCCGTGGGTAGGGCCCGCTCAGAATCGCCGGATTCGCAGACCATAGCGGCGCTTCCCAGCGAACTAATTCGCCGTCAGGTTTACATTACCTTCCAAGACGACCGCGCTGGCGTTCTCGGAGCACGGGCCTTTAAGCTCGAAAATAATTGCTTGTGGGCGAGCGACTATCCTCACGGCGGTGCGACCTGGCCGCACTCAAAAGAAATCGTTAAGGCTCAGTTTGAAGGCACCGGCGATGCGTTCGAAAGAAAACTGACGTGGGAGAACGCGGCTAAATTCTACGGGATCGGATAAACTCTGCGGCGGCATTCCGGTCACTGGTTTCCCCAATGTAGCCAGGCCATCGGCTGGAGGCGCCGGGTTGGGACGGCAATTGGGATTCGCCGCCGGCGAAACTGGACGAAGCCGCGATTCATCTTCATTAGCGGCATCGAGGGACTCTTCATTGGAAAAAGAACGGACGGGAAATCGCGATAGCAAACAAGGATCGGTGGGAGGGATGATGCCCGTACTTTACGCCACTATCGCGACGATTCTGGGCTTGATGTTCCACGGCGGCGCGGCCTTGGCCCAGCCGCATCCGTTTTATAAAGGCAAGACGCTGCAAATCGTTGTTGCCTCGGCGACTGGCGCGGGAAACGACCTAAGGACGCGACTGTTCGCCAGACATGCGCCAAAGCATATTCCAGGCAAGCCGGACATTGTAGTTCAAAACATGCCGGGCGCTGGGGGGTTACGGGCGCGGAATTTTCTTTACAACATCGCGAAGCCTGACGGATTGACTATCGCTCAGATCCTGCGGGGAACGGCGTTTCAAGAAGCGATCGGCGACCCGGAGGTGAGATACAAAGCGGAACGGTTCCAGTGGCTTGGCAATTTAACCACCGGCGCCGCGGTATGTATCGTTCGCATGGACCGCGGTGGCAGGAATCTCAAAGAAGCCATCAAGCGTTCAGCCAACGGTCAGTTACGAAATGCGGAGTCGGGTAGTACAAGCACTGGCGCTGTCGTCGCCACGCTGGTAAAGGAATTCACCGGCCTCAACTTGAAAGTAGTAACCGGTTATAGCGGTGGGTCTGCCATCGACCTCGCCATCGAGCGAGGCGAAGCCGATATGCGCTGTGGACTCGTCTGGAGCTCCGCCAAAGCAAGACATGGAGACTGGTTGGAGCGACTGGGTAGCAAGGAGCCGTTTGCCGCCGTGCTGGTACAGATCTCGGAAAACCGGCTGCGGGACCTCTCGGATGTGCCAACGCTAATTGAGCTTGCTCCAGATCCAAACTGGCGCGGCGTTGCCGAGGCCATTACATTTACCTATGAAAATGCCTATCCGATGCTCGCGCCTCCAGAATTAACCAGCCAGCTCGTCGGAATCCTGAGGAAGGCTTTTTGGGCGACGGTTCATGACCCGGAGTATATTGCGGAAGGCAAGAAAATGGGCTTTGTCGATGACGAGCCGCTACCGGGAGAAAAGGTCCAGAAGATGATCAAGCAGATACTCGATGTACCGGAGGAATCCAAGGCCCGATTGCGAAAACTCTTGGAGCTTAAATAATGAGGTTTGGATGAAGCATTGGACTTCGATTGACCCCGTCACCTCGAGGCTTGACGCTTTGAGCACAATGTAGAGACGTAAAAGATGAACGAAGATAATTTGAAAACCGTTATGGGTTTATCCGGCAAACTTGCCGATTTCACGGTGTCCGTGGCGCTGGACTCGACACCGCCCAAGGCCGTGGAGAACGCCAAGACGGCGATCCTGGACTGTCTCGGGGTCGCGGTGTTGGGGGCTTCCCAGGAGATCGGCGAGGTGCTGCTAAAATTTGCGCGCAAAAACGGGGCGCCCGGCCCTTGCTCGATCTGGGGCACAGCGATGAGCGCGAGCGCTCGGGACGCCGCGTTGTTTAACGGCACGCTCGCCCACGGTCTCGATTACGACGACAGGAACCACGCCTCGACCTATACGCTAGCTGCTTCCATCGCCCTAGCTGAAGATCTGCAATGCTCGGGTGCGAAGACTCTCGAAGCTTACATCGCCGGCAGGGAAGTCAGGGCGACGTTGGACGCTCTCTTTTCCAAACGTTCTAGCGGCGTAGGTCCTGGCGCCAAGGGATGGCATTCCAACGGCATATTGGGACCCATCGCTTCGGCTTGCGCGGCGAGCAAGATTCTAGGTTTGGATTCCCAGCAGGTCGTTGTTGCCATCGGTCTCGCGGCGGGGTCCTGCGGCGCGCTGACCCGGGATGGTGGAACGATGGCGAAGCCTTTTCGGGTTGGGCACGCGGCAATGACGGGAATCAATTGCGCCTTGCTAGCCCGGGAAGGGTTTACGGCCGACGAGACGTCGCTGGAAGGAAGATATGGCCTGCTCGAAGCCTTGGGCCCCTTGCCGGACGACGTCTTGGAGGCATTAGGAAAAAGCCTCGGCGGGCAGTTCGAACTCGAACGCGGTATCAGAGTCAAGCCCTACGCGTCTTGCACGGCGACACACTCGGGTCTTGAGGCGATGCTCAGACTGATTCAAAAGCATGGGATCGCTCCGCGTGATGTCGAATCGATCGAATGTGATCTAAAACCCTACCCGCTGGTTCGGCAGCGACCTACGCGCGGATTTGAGGGAAGATTCAGCATGCCTTTCTGCCTTGCAGTTGCACTGATCCACGGAAAGCTCAAGCCGAGCGACTTCACAAACGAACGGTTGCGCGAGCCTTTGGTTCAGGAGCTGATCAGGCGGACTCGACATGTTCCAGAATCATCCGCGCTAAGCGTTCGGTTGAAGAACGGGACTACACTCACCGAAGCAATTCAAACGGCGACCGACTTGCAAGGCTGGGATCAAATCTGCGACAAATTCGACGATTCGGCAGCGAGTGTGCTATCTAAAGAAAAACGGTCGGCGGTTGTTGCGTCGGTGAACCGTTTAGAGGAACTGCCGGAGATAAAGCAACTGACTCGTAATTTGCGAACTGACGCATAAGCTGACCGCTGCCTGTTCGCAAGGAGGCAAAAGTGGGGGAACGCTGTTGGCGAGGCCCGTTGATTGCCGGATCTTTCATTGTTACCGAGACATGGCGACCGCAGAGTGATTTTTATACTCCCTCTTGTCCGCGCTCAGCGCTTCTGCGGCTAGCCATAGGAAGGCCTTAAGCGCGCCATTTTGGAGCCGGCACATAAACAGCTCTTAGCCTATTCATGTAATGACGACGGAGGCGCCATGGAGATTTTCGATATCCATCATCATCTCGGTTCCCTGACGGGCGGGAGTTTGCAGGAGGGATCGGGCTGGGAGGAGCGCGACTATAACAACCGCGTGCGGATCATGGAGGCGAACGGCGTGACGATGTCAGCCATCCTAGCCGCAACCGGATATATTCAGGCAGACGGGATCAAGGACACGATGCGTTCCAATGATGCGGTGGCCGCCTATCGGAGGCGCGACCCGAAGCGTTTTCCGGTGGCCTGCGGAACGGTCGAGCCGCTGCACGGAGCGCGCTCACTGGGCGAGCTGGAGCGAATGAAACATGAGCTGGGCCTCGAAGGAGTGGTTTGGCACAACCGTTTCCAAGGCGTGGCCGTGGACCATCAATTCATGCGGCCGCTGCTTAAAAAGGTCAGCGAGTTGGGGCTGGTGCCGTTGATTCATACCAATGCGGAGTCGAACATGGAAGCAGTGTGGCGTCTCGAGCGGCTCGCCGTTGAATTTCCCGAGCTTACCTTGGTGTCGATGGATGCCTTGACCACCAACGCCAATAGCCAACTCGCTTTGGATATCGCGAAACGGACGCCGAATATTCTTTTCGACACCGCGCATGTGCGCGGCTCAGCCTACGTCAAAAACTTCGTCGAAACCGTTGGGTCGCACCGGTTGGTTTTCGGCAGCCTGTTTTACTCCAATCCGGCAAGCTATGAACATTGCGCGACGCTGGCTGAAGTGAAAGGAGCGAAGATCAGCGATCAGGACATGGCCAATGTTCTTTCGGGTAATGCGAAGAGACTTTTCAAATTAGCCTAGCCCGGACTTGAGCATCGATGAAACTCATGGCCGCGATCGGAAGGGCTCGCCTCTCGGTCGCACACTAGCGATATAGTCTCTAAATAACGAACTCATTAGTAATTGAACCATTACCAAGGGTTTGAACGATTTGAACAAGTGCCGGACATTTATTATATGGGAAAAACGCGCCATGTCTTGTTTTTACTTTGCACGACGATTTTCATTTCAGGCAGTTGGGCGCTTCTCTACGCCCAGCAGTCGGGACAGGCGGTCAAATTACTGACGATCAATAGAAAATACGATAAACGTACGGTGATTAAACCATCGACAATACCCAATGCCGGCAACGGCCTGTTCGCCCTGGTGAAAATCAAACAAGGAGAGGTGATCGGCGAGCTGGGCGGCGAACTCGTTTCGGACGACAATTATCCCGACGACGCTTTTTACATCGCGGCCATCCCCGAGTGCGCTTGGCGAGAATCCCAACCGTACAAATATATCGATAGTAAACATCACGGCGCTAACGTTAGCCGAATCAATTTTGCCCCCAGCGAAATCAACGGCGTCGAAACCGGCTTTCAGAACGCGGCCATCAAACAAATTTGCGAAGCGCCCTATTTTATTTTCGTCGCGACAAAAGATATCGAACCCGGCGCCGAGATCTGGTCAAGCTATGGGGAGCATTACGATTACGACAGTTTTATGAAGTCGGCCGAGGTTAGGGACTTTTTCTGCGGGCTATTGAAGATGGATTGCCGTGAACGGTTTACTTATGCACACTGAGAGCTCATGACGCAAACCAGTGAACATCAGGGCCGCGTGGCCGTTGTCACCGGCGGCAGCGGCGGGATCGGCGGCGCGATCTCGAAGCGTCTGATAGCCACAGGCGCCCAAGTCCACGTGCTCGACTTGAAATCGCCGGCGGATCAAAACGGCGTAACCTTCCATCGACTCGATGTCAGCAGCGAAACGGATGTCGACCATGTGTTCCGCGCCATCGGCGCGCAGGCCGGCAAGATCGATTATCTGGTCTGCTGCGCGGGGATCTATCGCCCGCGGCCGTTTCTCGAAGTGAGCCTGGAAGAGTGGCAGAGCACGCTGGAGATAAACTTGACCGGCTATTTTCTCTGTTGCCGGGCGGCGCTGCATTTCATGCGGCCGCAAAAATTTGGCCGCATCGTGCTGTTTTCCTCGATGGCGGCGCGCACGGGCGGCATCAAGGTCGCGCACTACGCCGCGTCCAAAGGCGGCGTTCTCGGATTGGCACGCGCCCTCGCCGTCGAATCTGCGCCGGAAAACATCCGTGTCAATACCGTATCGCCGGTGATCACTGATACGCCAATGCCGCGCGCGGTGTTGACCGATGAAGTCATGGAATCGAGAAAAGCGCGAATTCCTTTGGGACGCATCGGCGACGTCCTAGACATGGCCGAGGCCTGCATGTTTTTATTGAGCGACGACAGCTCCTACGTCATCGGCCAAGACATTCGCGTAAACGGAGGCTCCACGCTGTGGTAGCCGCGCGCGGCTCGCGAGTTACGATTATCACCGGCGCTGGCAGCGGTTTGGGCCGCGCTACGGCGCTCCGGCTGGCGCGCCAGGGAGACTCGGTGTGTGTTTGCGATGTCAACGAACCCGGCCTTAAAGAGACCGCCGCGCTGATTCAGTCCAGCGGCGCCGCGGCTTTCACCGGAATCATTGACGTGCGGGACAAAGAGCGCGTGGAAGGTTGGATCGGTGAAGTCCTCGGCCAATTCGGCAAGATCGACTGTTTATTTAGCAACGCCGGCGTCAATGCCCGGTCCACCGTCGCGAATATGACGCTCGAACAGTGGTCTTTGCTGATCGACACCCACGTCACCGGCACGTTTAACTTTTGCCAGGCGGCACTGCATCACATGGTTCAGCGCAAGTCGGGCGCCATCGTAATTACTTCGTCCGACTTTGCCGTGGTGGGCGTGGCCAACGCGGCGAATTACTGCGCCGCAAAGACCGCACTGTACTCATTGACGAAATCCCTCGCGCTCGAGTTTGCGCCGCACGGCATTCGGGTAAACGCCATTGGCCCGGGGCCCATCGACACCCCGCTGCTGCGCGCGCACCGCACCCCGGAGGAATTCGAAAGCGCCCGCCGAACATTCGAAAACCGCCTCCCCATGAAGCGTCTCGGACGGCCGGAAGAAGTGGCTGCGGTAGTTGATTTCCTGTTGAGCGAGCGCGCCTCGTTCATTACTGGCCAACTCATCCAGCCCAACGGCGGCCAGGTGATGTGGTAGGCGCCTTCGGCGCGTTTTGCGCTCAGCGTACCACTCATACGCAATGAATTGCTTCGACGATTGCGTCAGGATGGAGTTCACGTTTGGACGAACCAGGGGATCGTCCAAGGATTCGCTGGCGTGCTACAGTCCAAGGAACCGTCTTTACTTTTCCCCGATCCAAGTCATCAATGCGGTTGTTAGATTGAATGGATAAGAAATAGCATCGGTGCAGAAAACATTGAATGTCTCAAGAATCACAAAGGAGTAGCATATGACCCACTTGCGAAGAATTCGATCGTGCCTGGTTCTAACCGGAACCATGGTCTTGCTTAGTTCCGTTCTATGGGCGGCCGAAGGCGTCATTTACCGGAACCCGGACGCCACTGGCACGTATTGTCATTTAAAATTTCCGGCCATCAAAGAGGAAACGCTGTCGTGGGATCGTCCGGTGCTGAAGGACCCGAACGAGGGCGATATCATCGACTTTTATGGTCCTTGCGACCACGATCCCCTGAGTAGAGCGGAGGTCCTCCGCCAGAGATTGGAGGCAAGGCGTTGGCGTGATCGAATCGACGGCGAGACCGACTGAAACGAAAAGAGGCGACGTGGACTCGAGGGGCACGGAGGTTAGAGTGGATGCCTTCACCGCTGAAGTCATCCGCAATACGGTGGTCGCTATCACCAACGAGATGAAGACCAATCTCATGCGCACCGCCTACAACATGATCATTTACGAGGCGGAGGACTTCACCGTTGGGCTGTTCGACGCCGATGGCAACACGATCTCCATCGGGCTCGGGCTGCCGATGTTCATCCGCGGCCTTTCCGACGCCATTAAGGCGAAGATCGCCTTCTGGGGTAAGGAAAGCATCGATCCGGGAGATATTCTTCTCACCAACGACCCGCAGGTGATGGGCAGCCACTTGAATCACATGATTTTCACGCTGCCGGTCTTCCGTGACGGCGAGCTAATCGCTTTTGCCTCGTCGATGGGCCACTGGCAGGACGTCGGCGGCGTGCTCGGCGCGGTGACGCGGGATATTTTCTCCGAGGGGCTGCAGCTGCCGTTCGTGAAAATCTTCAAACGCGGCGAACAGGACATGGAGATCACTTCGATCATCCGCGCCAACTGCCGCTTGCCGTCGCTTGCAATGGGCGACTTTCGCGCACAGATCGCATCAATTCGAACGGGCGAGCGGCGCCTCACGGAGCTCATCCAGAGATATGGGGCCGAAACTTTCAAAGAGAGCGTGGAGTTGATTTTCGATCAGAGCGAGAAACTGGCGCGAGCGGCGGTGAGCCGGATTCCCGACGGCGTTTACGAAGCGGAATCGTTCATGGACGACGACGGCGTGAACGTCGGCAAACATATTCCGATCAAAGTCCGCATAGAAGTAACCAATGACGAAATGACCGTCGATCTGAGCGGGGTCAGCCCGCAAGTCGCGGGACCCTATAATTCAGGGGCGACCGCGGGCCGCTCGGCCTCGGAAGTGGCGTTCAAGTTTCTCACCACGCCGCTCCTGCTGCCGATCAATGAAGGCTCGTTTCGGCCCTTGAAAGTCGTGTTGCCGCCGGGCCGGGTGGTGAGCGCCACCAAGCCGGCGCCGGTGCGCACCTGGATGACGGTGCCGATGACCGTGAGCGACACGATTTTCAAAGCGCTGGCGAGCGCGGGCACCGACAGTCTGCTTGCCGGCCACCATGCCGATCTTGCTGCCCCTCGGGTGTTCGGCCTCGATCCCAAAACCGGCCGCGCTTTTCACTTCCCGCCGATGCTTTCCGGCGGCGGCTGGGGCGCGCTCAGCGACGCCGACGGCCAGAACGCGACCTTTTGCATCAACGACGGCGATACCCATAACACGCCCGTGGAAGCAGGAGAGGGCCGCGCGCCGATTTTCGTCAGCTACCGCAAACTCAGGCAAGACTCCGGCGGAGCGGGAAAATTTCGCGGCGGCCTTGGTGTCGCCCAGGAAGTGCGCCTGATCGCGCCCGGCAACGTGCTATCGGCGATGGAGCGCGCGCTTTGCCCGCCATGGGGACTCCACGGCGGACGGGCCGCATTGCCCAATCGCTTCAGCGTGGTGCGCGGCAACGGCGCTGTCGAAAGATTCGCCACTGGCAAGACCCCCGGCCATGTCGGTCTTCAAGCGGGCGACGGTTTTCTCGTAGAAGTCGGCGGCGGCGGCGGTTACTGGGATCCGATGGAACGCGATCCCGAGCGCGTGCTCGACGACGTTCGCTCCGGCTATGTTTCGCTCGAAGCGGCGCGGCGCGACTACGGCGTCGTGATCCATCAAGAGGGACGGCATTTCATGCTCGACGCGCGGGCGACGGCGGAGTTGCGCAAGCGAACTTATTAAGGAGTCCACAATTGGTAACCAAACAGCGACCGAGGGGTGAGACCTGGAGAGCGCGGGCACAGGAGCGCAAAGGTTGTTTTCAGGCCCTGCCGGCGGGCATTTCCACCTATGGAGAGGACGGGGTGGTGGCCGGCAAGGCAGACAACCATTGACCGCGATCGGAAGGGCTCTCCTCTCGGTCGCACACTAGCGACATAGTCTCTAAATAACGAACTCATTAGTAATCAACCTCCAAAGGAGCTTTTTATGGCCGACCAACGAGCTGGCAATATTAACGAGACAAGCGGTTCCAGAGAACGCGTTGCGTACGATTTGATGGAGAAAATACATGCATTCGAGAAGACTGCCAAAAAAGATCGGAAGTACTTTATCACGCTGTATGGCGAGTGTCTGAGGGCAACGTCTGGTCAGAGCATAGAGTCAGCATTGACATAAAGATTAGGCCGGCGACTGTCAGCCTCGGCGGCGGATGTCGATTTGTCGTCGGACACACAAAAGCCAAAACGGTCGTTTGTAGAAGGATCGGCATCTGCGCGCGAGCCGGCTTATTCGATCATGGGTGATTGTCGGTCCTGGCGCGAGTCTTTGCAAGGATGGAAGCAAAGGAGAATTCAGTCCAGTACACGCTAACGACAGAGTTGCCGCTGAGCTGCGACCTCAGCCGTCCGCTCAGGGGGTTGGACGCTACCGATGATGCCGCGCGGGAGATGGTATGATCCAGCGTTAGCCAATGAGGTAGGGCCGGAGTCACTCATCATATTGACGGGTAATGTTCTTCACGCGCGCGCCTGCGTCCCGTCGGGATAGTGTAGGTTCAGGTGATGGCGAAGCTTGGTCTGCTGACCATTCTTCATCTGCACCCGTGCGACGATTTGAAATACACCCCAGCCACCGGTCTCAAGGCGGAATTTGCTCGCCCGGTCGTGGATCTTCCGGATCGGATTGGGAAAGGTCGGATGCAGGATCCATTCCACAAAATCAATCATATCCAGCGCTGCGTCCCGTCCCTCTACCCACACTGCCCACTTCCACCAGTCTTCGCCTTCGTATTGCTCCCATTGCTGAATTGTAAATTCGTCCGCCATTGCGGTTCCCCTTAGAATATCTTCACCTGGACGGCGTCGGCCGACACCCAGCCAGAGCTGAACTGTATCGCTCCATTGAGAACACCTTCCACTTCAATGTAGGCCCGATTCGGCACGTCGGAGACGTTAAGATAGAAACCTTGGTCCACCAGCTCCAGTCGCCCCAGCCGGTACGGCGATTCGAGCCCCGCCTCATTTTGCGTCCGGTACTGGATGACAAAGCCCGCAGTCCTTCGCCATTGCTGAAGGCTCCTCCTCAATTCGTCCCCGTCGGGGTCGAGCTTGAGGCGCCGAATGTTCCGCTGGCCGAGAGCACTCACCAATTCCACCACACAGGCAAGCCGGTCGTCTTGGCGGAACAGAATGTACTGGCGGTTGCCCAGCAGCCCATCTGGGACCTTAGCCCCTTGTTCTTTGACCGGAATCAACGGCTTGCCCTTGGCGTTAGCGTGCACCATTTCGTCCCGCACCCAAATGTGCGAATTGAAATCTGCTTCACCTTGGCCTTCGCGGATAGTAAAGAAGCCGATTGCTACGTCCGACTGCTCAATCCGGGACTGGACCTCGGGTTGAAGGATCTCGCCGTGCATGTCTTTTCCGTCCACCACAGTGAACCCCATGCCGCGCAGGATGGGAAAAACCTGCTCTTCGATCCATTGATCTCGGTCGTTGTAGCCGAAGCCAACAAAGACCTTCATACCTTATCTCCTTAGTTCATTTGCAGGAGTGCACTTGGACTACTGTGCTCGTCCCGGACCAGATTGAGTGTCCAGCGAGTTTACTGACCAGTATATTGCCGATTCAATCACCCTTAGCTACGCGAGGCCTTTACCCCGGATGTCGCCCATATAAAATTTTCCCGCGGGAATGACGACCATCTCAGGACCGTTGGTTCCGTTTTTCATCCGGTCACGAAATACGTGTCCGGCTCTCAAATCAGGTTGCGCAGCCGGTGAAACGGACAGCGTTTGCAAAAGCCCTCTTTCCTGCTCGCTAACCAGCAGCAAGCCTGCCGCAAGAAGAACAATAAAGACTTTACCTGCTAGCATTTGACTTCAGTGAGTCTTTCAGTAGTCCGTTGTTTTATCCGGTTTAATCACCAACGCGGGAACGCTTTATAGTGTGCGTAAGCGGCGTGTGATGCTGGATCGGTAGTCAACTGTTCGCATACATCGGCTTTCGATCGCGCAGCGCTAACCACCCGCGAGCGATCCGATAAATAGCCCACACGCCGGTGCCGAAGAAAATTGCCAGCGCAATTGGGATGCCCACAAAAGTAACAAACAGCATTCCAGCGACGACGCACCAGAGGAGCGCAAACCAGAACGTCCGGATCTGCCAGCGAAAATGCGACTCGAGAAAGGTGCCTCTTGCCTCTCCTCTCTTTATGTAGTTGATGACGACGGCAATGATCGAGGGCACACCAAAAACAAAGGCACCGACAATCGTTGCGGCGGTCGTCACGCCGATTAGAAGACTCAATGCGTGCAAGGCATACACGAGGTGTGCAACAGTGACAAGGCCCGGTGCTGGGGCGGTGGAGACCTCGGTGTTGTCGGTCATGAGCGCTGCTCCCGTAAAACTACTTCGGAAAGATTTTTAACTTCTCGGCTGGCAGGCGCACATGTACTTGGCTCCCCGCCGCCAACCCGCGGTCGACCTGGGTCGTCTTGCCGCGGAGCTTCGTCCCGTTGATGGACAGATTGTAGACCGTAATGTCGCCCAGGAACACGCGCGACTCGAGTCTTGCCGGAAATTCATTATTCAAGCCGCTGGGGCTGCGTAGCACGGCAACATCTTCGGGACGGATCGCAACGATCACGTCTTTCACCTTTCCATCGGACCATGGGCAGTCAAGGGCGCCGATCGCAAGCTTTACCCGCCCATCGTTTTGGAACGTACCTTCAAACTCATTCATCGAACCCAAGAACTCGCCAACCCTGCGGTCCTGAGGGGCGTGATATAAATCCAGCGGCGCGCCGATCTGGAGAATTTTTCCGCTGCTCATGACGGCGATTCGGTCGGCAAGCGCCATCGCCTCTACCTGATCATGGGTCACATAGAGCACCGTGATGCCGAGCTTCGTTGCTAAGTTACGAATCTCATCGCGCACCTCTTCGCGCAAGCGCGCGTCCAGATTACTCAGCGGCTCGTCCATCAGCAACACTTTCGGCTCGACCGCCAGCGCCCGCGCCAGCGCCACGCGCTGCTGTTGGCCGCCGCTTAAAAAAGGCACGGGCCTTTCGGCCAGCGCTCCGAGTTGAACCAGTTCAAGCGCGCCCATGACGCGATCGCGAACTTTTGCGCGCGGTAGTTTACGCTTGCCGTTGGCGAGCGGGAAAGCAACGTTTTCGTACACGGTCATGTGCGGCCAAACCGCGTAAGACTGAAAGACCATACCCAACGCCCGGTCTTCCGCTGGGATAAAAATGCCGCGTTCCGGCGCGCTTACGACATCATCGCTGAGCTTGATTTCGCCGCCATCGGCCTTCTCCAAACCCGCGACGCAGCGCAGCAAAGTCGTCTTGCCGGAACCGCTTAAACCGAGCAGAACGAAAAATTCTTTCTCGTTAACCTGCAAGTCGACGCCATCGACGGCACGCACGGTTTCGCCGCGGGATTTGAAAATCTTGGTCAGTGATCGAATGCCGATCATGTTTTCGTATTCGGATTAGAGAGTCCGTTCATGCTTCGAGAGCCTCAGCACGAACGGAGGATCGGTTGAAATCATTGGAGATTTTCCGTTCTACTGTGCATGCCGAAGCAACGAGAGCAAGAGCAAAATCCAAGCGCGCCACCCTCACCTCTAATCCTCTCCCTCCAGAGGAGGGCGAGGAAGTTAGTCAAATGCGCCATGAAAATTATGATCCCAAACCTTCTCTGAGCCTATCTACGAAGCTGACGACTCGACATGCTGCTGGCGTCGAGCGTATATCCAAAAAGTCGTGACTAGCGGCGACATGACCGCCATCATGATGATGGCGATGGCAGCGGCGTCACCCAGACCACCGCCATGCCATTGTCCCCATATATAAGTTGAAAGCACCTGGCTCTTGGGCGACGCCAGGAATACCGCCATGGTCAGCTCGCGATACGCCGAGAGAGACGTCCATATCCAGGCGTATACAATGCCAGGGCGAATCAGAGGCACTATCACCTTCGAGAGGATGCGCAGCGTCGAAACACCACCGACCTGCGCCGCTTCCTCCAGTTCCTGGTGCAGCTGGATCATGCTGTTGTTCAATACCCTGGTGCCGAAGCTCACCCAGCACACGACGTAAACGACCATGATCACATAGATCGTCCCATAAACCGGCACAACATTGGAGATCAACAGGGCGAAGTAAGCGATCGCCAGCGCAAAAAGTAAATTGGGCACGGGATGGGGCAGAAATGCAATGGCATCCAACGCCACCCGCCAACGTAGACGCGAGCGGGTAACGATCCACGAGATGGCGGCGCAAAAAAACACGATCAGAGTCGGCACCAGGACCATGAGCAGTAAAGTGTTCCAACCCGCTTGGAGAAGGCCGCTGTCCAAAGCGAGCGCAGTGTAACGTTCGAAGGATATCGACGCCAGCGCCTGGCGCGAAGGCGCCTGCATGTAAGGCAGCAGTGAAACCCAAAAGATCGCCAGCAACGGCAAAATGAACGCAAGCGTGAAATAAAGCCCCAATAGCCCCCAACCGAGCAAACGCCACCGTCCCAGCTCGACGGGACGCGACTGATAGGATTTTCCGGAAACAATCTGGTAGCGATGGCTCTGCTTCAGCGCGATGAAGTAGGGAATCATCAGAATCAGCGAAAAGATCACCATCAGCGTTCCGTATGCGCCGCTGAGCCCGTAGCGCGGCAGTCCTTCGTTGGGATTGATCATGAAATAAACGGCGGTGCTGAAAGTGAAAATGTTATTCGCCATGCCGATGACGCCGGGAACGTCGAAGGCGGCGATGGCAACGGTGAACATCCAGATCACCGCCGAAAACAGAGCCGGCCATATGAGCGGCAGCTCCACGCCGAGCAGGGTTTTCAACTTGCTCACGCCATGGACGTTGGCGGCCTCGACCAGTGCGGGATTCATGCTGCGCAGCGCGGCGGAAATCATCACGTAGGCGAGCGGTGTCAAGGTCAACCCCTGGACGAAACCGATGCCGCCCAAGGTCGCCACATTGAGCGGCGCGGATTTGAGAGCAAATAATTGCATCAAGAAAATATTGACGATGCCAATGCGCGGATGGCAGAGAAAAACCCAGCCCATTGCCTTGAGAAAGGTCGGAAAGAGTATACCGATGCTCAAGAGGCTCATGGCCAGAGCTTTGGAGGGTAAATCCGTGCGTTCGATGAACCAGGCGAACAAGAATCCAAGCGGGACCGCCACCGCGATGGTGACTCCGGAAAAGATCAGGGTCGTCACCATGACCCGGTAATTATAAGGATCGGCGATCAATGAAGTGTAATTGCTCAGCGTATAAGGCGACGGCTGGCCCGGCACACCGGTGCGAAAACTCATCCACACGATGGTGATGAGCAAGCCGATGATGGCGACCGCCGCGACGCCGGCAACCGCAAAAATCGATACCTGTGACCAATTGACCGCTACGGGCTTTAGCCGCAGAGTCTGCGCGTGTTCGGTGACGCTCATGGGTGATTTTCTAAACGGAGCAAGGCGTCCGTTTCCTTGGGGTAATGGAGTATTGGAATTATGGAGTACTGGATTCCGATACCAACATTCCAACACTCCAGCACTCCATTACGCCAATCATGCTTTTTATCGTTTCAGCAGCTTGGTCAACTCCTCGTTGAGTTTGAAGCCACCCCCCTTCAGATAGAAGTTGAAAAGCTCTTTGGGATCTTGGAGCGTGAGGCGGTGATCGCGCAAATAATTTGCCATCCGCGAGCCCTCCACCAGGTGGGAGGAGCGAAAGTCATGCTTATCGAGAATCGCCTGGGCTTCTTTAGACAGCATGAAGCCGGCGAACAGTTTGGCGATGTTGGGATGGGCCGAATTTTTCGGCACTCCCAGGTGAAAGTAGGAGGTATCGCCCGGCGTCACGCCGATCACCGCGACCAGAGGCGCCTTCCTGGCTTGCCACTTCCACATGGTCGCCAGACTGTCGCCTATATTGGCCATCACCGGGAACTCGCCGCTGATCACCCGCTCTTCCTCCCCGTAACGCAGCCAGCCTCCGCCAAGCGCAACGAGCTTGCGCGTGAATTCTTTGACTCTCTCGTCGCCCCACAGGAGCGATAATTCGACCAACCAGTTCGGATAAGGCGGCACAGCGATTTTTCCGGCCCAGGTTGCGCTCAAGCGCGGATCGACGAGATCGTCGTATTTTTTAGGCGCCTTGTCCGCGGGGATAAGGCTGGCGTTATAAATAATGCCCCGCGGCGATGTGTAGACCAGCACTCCCCTCCTCGAAGGGATCTCTTCCATTTCGCGGCTGATCCAAGGAAAAATTTTCGACCACTCGACTTCTTCCAGGGCGTTCTGCTTGTGCAAGTGCGCAAACTGGCCGAGCGAGCCAAGATATATGTCCGTGGAGGACTTGCCGCCAGCCTTTAGCTCCGTGATCACCCGGGCTGCCATGGCATTCATTTCAGGACCGGCGCTAAAGCGAATCCGCGTGTTCAGTCCGAACTTCTTGTTGAAAGCGGCTTCAAGCTCGGCGAGTCCTTTTTTGCCGCCGAAGGTAGAGGGACCGGCGACGAATTGGAGATCGCCTTCCTGCTTGGCGTCAGCGATTAATCCATCCAACGCGTTCGCGGCGATCGACGGACATGGCAGCGCGAGTAGCAGCAGAAATATCTGCTGCGCCGCGATGTTTATTTTCTTAAGGTTGCCCATCATTGGACTCCACTGGTGGCGGCAAGGTCGTCCGGCAGAGACCAGTTCTTTAGCGGCCGGCCTTCGGATAAAGCGCGCAACTCGCGCAACCAGATTTTTCTCATGAGAATAATCGCCGCATCGGACCTTCCTAAGCGCTCGGTATCGCGTTCGGGAATCGCCCCCTGCCCTTCCTGCGCGACGTGATCTTGAATGTTCACGATGTCGGGCCGATCCTCTATTTCGTGAATGCTCAGCTTGCCCGCCAGCACCGCATCGGCCATTTCGCGGGCGCTGGGGAGCGTCGCCAGACGGCTCCTCCGTTGCCGGCGTTGATCTTTGTAGCGCTCGACAGCCGCGCCCGTGATATGCACCAGGCTGATATTGAAACTCGCGTGGCTCACATCGTCGATGGGCACGCGCCAGGCAAAGGCATCGCGCCACACTTCCGCCGATTCGTCGGGAGATCCCTTGATGTAGAGAACATTGGGCATGAGGTAATGGTTCACCCGGGCAATGCCGTTGGCGCGGGTGCCGTACATCGCAACGCCGTAATCGGTTTCTTCGGCGGTGATTTTGGGAATATCCCAGTTGAGGCCGAACTTGGTGAAATTGGACTTGGCATGGGTGAACGGGACATGGGCCTGGTCCACGCCGTTTTCCAATGTGTTGAAGTAATTGCATTGGCGCGTGTAGCTGCTCACATCCAGAACCCCTTCGGCCTCCAGTTGCGGATAGCGCCGAAAGGGCGCCGCTTCCGCTTCGCCCAGATACGCGAACACCAGACCCAGATATTCCCGCGTCGGATAGCTGCGAATTTTTACTTTCGCCGCGAAGCTTTCCCCTTCGGCGGGCTGTTCCACGCACTGTCCAGTGCCGTCATACTTCCAACCATGATAGAAACAGCGAATACATTCGCCCTCCACCCACCCGATGGAAAGCTGCGTGCCGCGATGGGCGCAGCGAAAATCAACGACATAGGGCGCGCCGCTCTCACCGCGATAAAGCGTGAAGTCCTCGCCCATGATGCGAATCGGCATCGCCTGCGCGGCTTTGAGTCTTTCGGCCACGTAAACCGGTTGCCAGAACCGCCGCAGATACCGTCCCGCTAGTGTGCCTGGGCCGGTGTGAACGAAATCTATCTGTTCCACGGCTCTGTCGGTGTGCGCCATCTTCATATAATTCCTCTATATGTGCGTG
This sequence comes from Binatia bacterium, assembly GCA_036555515.1. Classification (GTDB taxonomy): domain Bacteria; phylum Desulfobacterota; class Binatia; order UBA9968; family UBA9968; genus DATACQ01. The sequence goes on along the minus strand of DATBLC010000264.1, from coordinate 10,745 downwards.
CGGCGGCTTATTTCAACATTATCTTGGTCAGCTCGTCCTCGAAGGCCGCGTCGTCTTTCATAAACAACTCGGTGAGCTCGCGCGGATCTTGAAGCTTGATTTTATTGCCGCGCACGTACTTCGCCATCAAGGTGCCATCGACCAGATAGGAGGAGCGCCAGTCATGCTTCTCAATGACCGCCTGCGCCTCTCTGGTCGTCATAAAGGCGACGAACAGTTTGGCGGAATTTGGATGCGCCGAGTTTCGCGGCACCGCGAGCTGATAGTAAGAAGAGGTCGGCGGAGTCGAACCGGGCAAACCCACCAGCGGCGCGCCCTTGGCTTGCCACTTCCACATCGCCTCCAAGGCGCCACCGGTGCTCGCCATGATCGGAAACTCGCCGCTCACAATCCGCTCCTCTTCGCCTTGGCGCAACCGCCCGCCGGCCAACGGCGCGAGCTTACGCGCATAGGCCAGCACCTTTTCTTTTCCCCAATTCGCCGACACGCGAACCAACCAATGGATGTAAGCCGGAATGGCGATTTTTCCGGCCCAAGTTTGGCTCAGCGCCGGATCGATGAGATCTTCGTAACCCTTCGGCGCCTTGCCTTTGGGGATGGAATTCGAATTGTAAATAATGCCGTGAAACGAGGCATAAACCAGCAATGTCTCCTGGGGAAATATTTCCATTTCCTTGCTCACCCAGGGGAAAGTGCCCGACCAGTTAATTTTCTGTAACGCCTTTTCCCGGTGCATATCGCTCATGGTGCCGTCTGATCCGAGGTACAAGTCCGTCGAAGATTTCGCGCCGGACTTGAGTTCGGTCAAAACTCGCGCCGCCACCTGTGGAAAACTCGGCCCGGGAGCAAGGTTGAGCTTGTGTTTGAGTCCGAATCTCTTGTTGAACCCCGCTTCCAGATCGGCAAATCCTTTCTTGCCGCCGAAGGTAGACGCGCTCGCTACCAGGGTGACCTCACCTTCTTTCTTGGCGCTGGCCACTAATTGTTCGAGGCTCTCTTGCGCCGCGGCCTGATATGCAGCCGAGAGAAACATCATCAAACATGCGCCGACGACCGTAATGGTTTTAAGCATTGCCTTCCTCCCTCGAGAATTCCAGAATAAAACATAGAGAATAGAGGACCGCGATTCTCAATCACCCATCCTCGATCTTCAGTTTGTTATCCTCTATCATCCATCCTCGAACAAATTCGTTTCAAACCAGCGCCTCAACCGCGTCGCGGCTCGAGTCGAAAGTGATCGGTTGGTTTTCGCTCGCGCTTCTGAACACGCCGATGGGATCGTTGCCTCGAGCCACCATGTCGATGGCGTCGCGGATCATCTTGCGCAGCATGAGAATGCCGGCATCCGACGATGCCAGATGTTCTGTGGTCCGGTCCGCAATCGCGCCCTGGGTCTCTTGAGCGACCCGGTCTTGCTCGCGGTTGGGGATATTCCACCAACCGTCTTGCACGCGTTCGTATACGCCCGGTTGGTCTTTTTTGAATCCTTTGGTCGTTAACGGCGCCGGCCTGGTTGGCTGTCCATCTTTATGCGGGTAGAAGTCGATCCAAAATGTATTCGTTATGGTATCGTCCACCGGCACTCGAAAACGCATCACCTGGCGCGGCTGTTCACCGACCCGGGCCGCCGAGTGGCGCACATGAGACGGAAATACGAAATGGGAGATTCTCGGCCGCGACACGCCTTCGACCCAAGTGGTCTCTCTGATGCCAACCGGGGTCGGCTCCCATTTGATCGTCGGCCGCTTCATCGCCATGTTCGGATAACCGGCCGCATGGAGCGCGATTGAATGTCCGCCATCAGCGGAATTTTCGGCGCGCTGCAGCCAGTTGCAAAACTCCACACCGCCGCCGACCACGCGGCAGCCGTCGCCTCGAACCAGCAAGTCGTAGCCCGGCAATAACGGCGCGGGTTGAGGACCAATATAGGCGAAGACGAGACCGGCGGCATCCTGGGCATGAAACGCCGGATGCTGAATGCGGTCTTTGAATGTGCTGTCTTCCGGCTCGGCCGGCTGCTCTAAACATTTGCCGCGCCTGTCGTAGAGCCAACCGTGGTAACAACAACGGATGCCGTTCTCTTCTACACGACCAAACTCTAAAGATGTACCACGATGGGAACAGTGGAGCTCAAGTACGCCTAAGTTACCGCCCCCGTCGCGAAACAGGACGAATTCTTCGCCCAATAATTTTACTCTAACCGGCGCCCCCTTGGGCTGCACCGCTTCGCTAAATGCCACCGGCCACCAATAGCGCCTGAGCATTTCGCCGGCCGGCGTGCCGCGCCCGACGCGGGTCATGAGTTCGTTTTCTTCATTGGATAGCATACAACCCCAAGAGTCTCTGGTTTCCAGTTTCAAGTTTCTAGTTGTGCAAGAGAAAAAACCGGAAGTGAAAATAACGACATCAACTGCAAAACATCGGCATCCCGAGTTTTTCGTTGTCGAGTTTCCCGTTAACTAGAAACAAGGAACCAGAAACTAGAAACTAAATTTTCTTTGCTTCAACACCTCGGCCAACAGCTTGAACGACTTGAACGAGTTATGAATCTAAGAGTTGCTCATAGGGCCTCAAACGAATCAGGTCGTTTTTCGCCGGGTCGCGCACCACACCGATGGGATCGCCGCCATTTTTTACCGACTCGATGGATTCCTTATACAGGCGGCGTAAAAGAATTACACCGCGGTCGGTGTAGGCAAGATGCTCATTGCTGCGGTCGTAGAGCACTCCCTGGCTTTCCTGGGCGACGCGATCTTGATCGCCGCGGGCGAACCAGCCGATCTCATCGTCCCACTTGTAAATTCCGTACTCGGTTTCGATGAGTCCCCTCTCCGATTCGTCTTTCATGATCTTCGCCACCGGTTTGCCATCGACCACGGCGCCGAACTCCACCGTGAAGTGCATCGTGTGGGTATCGTCGATGGGCACGCGCCAGCGCATGACCTCGCCGGAGCTGCTGGCCCGGTGTTCGGCGGGATGGCCTTCTTCGACGTTGCCGGTCTTGTTTATGCTCGGCATGACGAAGAAATTGACATGGGCGTAGCGTTTACCGTCGGCGACACGCCGCGTATATGTGTTCAACACGCCGTATTCGAAGGCTTGCGGGTTGATCTCGCCGTCGTTCCAGGTCGGCGTCGCCGCAGTGCGATGCAGCCAGCGAAGATGGTTCTGGTCCACAGAGTTCTCGATCATTTGAAAATAATTACAATTCACCGTGCGCGCGCGCCGCGCCCGCGCGCCGTCCTCGCGCACCAGCACATCCCAGCGCGGCAAGAGCGTCGCTGGCTCGGGGCCGAGATACGCGAAGATCACGCCGCCTAGTTCTTGAGCCTCATAGGCCGGATGGCGCAACCTTTGCCAATAAGTGCTATCGGCCGGCTCACCGGGCATTTCCAATATTTTGCCCTCGACGTCGTAGAGCCAGCCATGATAGCAGCAGCGCAGGCCGCCGTCTTCGAGATGGCCGAATTCGAGCGACGTGCCGCGATGCGAGCAGCGCAGCTGCAAAAGCCCGAGTCTGCCTTTCTCATCACGGAACAGCACGAGGTCTTCGCCGAGTATCCTGCGGCGCAGAGGCCGATTCTTGAGCTCGGCGGCAAATGCGATCGGATGCCAATAACGGCGCAGCATCTCGCCGGCCGGCGTTCCGGGCCCGACGCGGGTGAAAAAATCGTTTTCTTCTTTGGACAACATTTATCCCCCAGAGTTTCTGGTTTCTAGTTTCAAGTTTCTAGTTGTGCAAGAGAAAAAACCAGAAGTTAGAAAGAATGACATCAACATTTACAGAACCTCAGCATCCCGAGTTTTTCGTTGCTAGTTTGGGGGTTCCCGTTAACTAGAAACAAAGAACCAGAAACTAGAAACTAATTTCTATTGCTTCAACATCTTGGTCAGCGGCTTGATTTGAGCCACTTGAACAACTTGAACGTTTTGAACGATTATTAAGGAGTCCACAATTGAGTAACCAAACAGCGACCGAGGGGTGAGATCTGGAGAGCGCGGGCACAGGAGCGCAAAGGTTGTTTTCAGGCCCTGCCGGCGGGCATTTCCTCCTATGGAGAGGACGGGGTGGTGGCCGGCAAGGCAGAGAACCATTGACCGCGATCGGAAAGGATCGCCTCTCGGTCGCACACTAGCGAGATAGTCTCTAAATAACGGACTCATTAGTAGAACCGGGCCGGCGGTCAAGTTAGCGCCCCGATCTCCAGCATGCTTGCGTCGAAGGCGATCTTTTTATTGTGCGCCGCGTCTCGGATCGTCCACATCGGATCTTTCCCCTGGCCCACGGCGTCTATCGAGTCTTTGATCATGGCACGCAACATGATGACGCCTTCGTCCGCTGCGCCGAGATGCTCTTTCGTCCGATCATAGATCACCCCCTGGCTCTCCTGCGCGACCCGATCTTGATCGTTGGACGCGATGCCCCACCAGCCGTCGTTGACGCGGCTGTAGACTCCCGGCTGGTCGTTTTCAAACCCAATGGTCTTGACTACCAGCGGCTTGTCTTTGTCGCTCTCACCGTATGGATAAAACCGTAGCCAAAAGGTCTTGGTGTTAACATCGTCCACGGGAACGCGAAAGCGAATCGCGTGGTCCGGGATGCGCCCGATCCTCGCCGTGGTATGCCGCGTGTGAGAAGGAAAAATCCAATGGGAATATTTCGGTTTGGTCACGCCCGGAACATGCATCGAGATTTTTGCCCCGTAGGCGGTTTGCTCCCAGCCGATGACCGGCCGCTTCAAAGCCATGTGCGGATACTCGGGCGCGTGCAGCGCCACGAGATGGGTTTGGTCCACAGAGTTCTCGGCGCGCTGCAGCCAGTTGCAATAATCATGGCCGGCGCCGATATGGCGCTCGCCGTCTTCGCGCAGAAACAGATCGTAGTTTGGCAGCAGCGGCGCGGGTTCTGGACCCATGTAAGCAAAAATAAACCCTGCGATCTCCAGAGCCTGGTATGCCGGATGCTGCACGCGGCTTTTAAAGGTACTGTCGGCCGGTTCCGCGGGCTGCTCGAGACATTGCCCACGGGTGTCGTAGAGCCAGCCATGGTAGCAGCAGCGAATTCCATTTTCTTCCACGCGGCCGAACTCTAATGACGTGCCGCGGTGCGAGCAGTTCAGGGCTAACAGCCCGAGGCTGCCGTCGCCGCCCCGAAAAAGCACCAGGTCTTCGCCGAGTAAACGGACTTTGGCCGGCTGGCCACGCTTAGTCACCAATTCTGAAAAGTTGACCGGCCACCAATAGCGCCTCAGCATTTCGCCGCCCGGCGTGCCGCGGCCGACGCGCGTCAGTAATTCGTTTTCTTCATTGGATAACATCCGGCCTCCAGAGTTTCTGGTTTCTAGTTTCAAGTTTCTCGTTAACCAGAAACCAGGAACCGGAAACTAGAAACTATTGTTTTAATATTTTCGCCAGCTCCGCCTTGAACTGAAGTCCTTCGTCGGTTTCGCCCTTGAGATAATAGGCAATCGATTCCTTCGGCTCCTGCACCGTGACGCGATTGTCGCGCAAGTACTTTTGCATAATCGTTCCCTCGACCAAGTGAGAGCTGCGCGATTCGTGTTTTTGCAGAATCGCTTGCGCCTCTTTAGTCGTCATGAACGCGACAAACAACTTGGCCAGATTGGGATGGGCGACGTTTTTAGGCACGCTGAGTTGGAAATAGTCCGTATTGATAGGCGACGTTCCGGGCACCGCCATGATCGGCGCGCCCTTGGCCTGCCAGGTCCACATGGCGCCCAAAGCATCGCCAAGATTCGCCATCACTGGAAATTCGCCGCTGACGATACGCTCCTCTTCGCTGTAGCGCAGCCGGCCGCCGCTGATGGCCACGAGCTTGCGTGCGAAGTCTTTGACTTTTTCCTGCCCCCAGTTGAGCGATAATTCCGCCAGCCAGGCAACATAAGGCGGGATCGCCAACTTGCCGGCCCACGCTGGACTCAACCGTGCATCGATCAGGTCCAGATAATTCTTTGGCGCTTTGTCCTTGGGAATTAAATTGACGTTGTAAATGATGCCGTTCGGCGAGGTATAGACCAGTACGGCTTCGTTGGGATAGATCTCCATTTCCTTGGTCACCCATGAAAATACGCCCGCATAGTTCACTTTTTCGAGGGCGTTTTCCTTGTGCATCAGCGCCTGGTGCGACTGCGAGCCGAGAAAAATATCCGAAGACGGTTTGCGCCCCGACTTGATCTCCGTGATATGGCGCGCCGCCCGCGCGTTCATGTCCGGCCCCGCGGCAAAGTTGACGCGCGTTTTCAGACCAAATCTCTGATTGAACGCCGCTTCGAGATCGGCGAGCCCCTTTCTTCCGCCGAAAGTTTGCGCGCCGGCGACAAAAGTTATTTCATCTTCCTTTTTTGCGCCGGCGATAAGCGACTCCACGCTTTCCGCGGCGAATCCCTGCGCAACCACGAACAGAAAGGTTACGGAAGCGAAAGCAGTGACTAGAAAGCAACTCGCGTGCAGAGGCAAAGCACACCAGGGACAGAAAAGATTACAACTTGGAATTCCGAAATCCGAAATCCGAAACAATCCCAAAAGGTCAAAACTCGGAAAATTCGCAACAAACCGGTTTCTGAATTTCTGATTCGTTTGGGGATTTGTTTCGGATTTTGAAATTCGGATTTCGGATTTTTTCATTCGTTTACGCATGGGCAGCCTCGCTTTTCAGTCGACTTTAAACTCCCCCGGAACCCAGCGCAGGATTTCATTTTTCTTTGGGTCGCGGATTACCCCGAGCGGGTCCTCCCCGCGCTGGACCGCCTCGATCGACTGCTTGAACATCCTGCGCAGCAAAATGACGCCTTCATCGGAGACGCCGAGATGTTCCTGGGTGCGGTCGAAGATCGCCCCCTGGCTTTCCTGGGCGCAGCGGTCCTGGTCGCCACGCGCGATCCAGCCCGTCTCTTCATCCCAGCGGTATTTGCCAGGCGCGCTGTCGAGCAGCCCCTTTTCCGATTGATCGGGCGGTATCTTCGCCGCCTTGCCGTCGATGACCGGAGAAAAATAAAGCGTGAAATGCATCGTGTTGGTGTCGTCGATGGGCACGCGCCAGCGCAGCGCCTCGTAGCCCTCGTGGGTCGCGGCAAACGCCGCCGGATGGTCTTCCGGCAGGTGGTAGCCCACCTTGTTCATATTGGGCATCAGAAACAAACTGACGGTGCGGAAATGTTCATCGCCGACGCGGCGCGTGAACGTATCGCGAATACCGAACTCGGTTGCTTCCGAAGTGAGCTTCTCATCTTTCCAGAAGCGGGTCTTGGGCGTGCGGTGCAACCACTTGAAATGGTGCTGATCGACGCTGTTTTCGACCATCTGCAAGAAATTGCAATGGACGACACGCGCGCTGAGCGAGCGCCAGCAATCGTCGCGCACCAAAACATCGTAACGCGGCAACAGCGGCGCCGGTGCGGGACCGAGATAGGCGAATATGATTCCCGCCAGTTCCTGCACCTCGTATGCGGGTTGACGCATCCGCTGCCGAAACGTGCTGTCGGCCGGCTCGCCGGGCGTTTCCAGGATCTTCCCCTCGACGTCATACAACCAACCATGATAGCAGCAGCGCAGTCCGCCGTTTTCGATATGGCCGAATTCGAGGGAGGTCCCCCTGTGCATGCAGTACAAAGTGAGCAAGCCCGCGCGGCCGTTCTCATCGCGAAACAGCACCAGGTCTTCACCGAGGAGCCTTCTTTTGACCGGACGGTTTTTTAATTCATTGGTAAAACCTATGGGATGCCAGTAGCGGCGTAACATCTCTCCGCCGGGAGTGCCCTTGCCCACCCGTGTGAGCATTTCGTTCTCTTCACGACTCAAAGCCATAATATTCTCCTCGCTCTTGCAGGCTGTTGAAAAAGACCCATATGCTTCGTCAGACTGTGTGAAAACTCTTTAGGAGCCCTTCGACCAAGCTCAGGGCGAACAGCTCAATGCTTGATTTGTAATGTCGTTCATCCGTTCGTGGTGAGCACCATGAACGGAGTTTTCACACAGTCTGTCGCTGCGCTCAATCGCCTCGCGAAAATCGTGCTCGTTTCTCGTGCGCGTGCTCGTTTTTCGATCACGAACCACGAACACGAATCACGAAAACTTTCGGCCTCGCCTCTGGATCTTTTTAAGCCGGCTGCTCGTCTCTCGCTGCGGCAGAAAATATCCGAGCGGGTCAGGGGGTGTCAACATGGGGCGCCACCGCGGTGACCTTTTACGCGGGACGTGGAGAAGCGAGCGCCGCGCCTAAGCGTAAGAGTAATAATGCGAATCGTCCGAACAGGCCAAGCCGTTCAAACCTCTTGCTTGATGAAGTACTGCATCGGCATCTTGCCTTGTTCGAAGCGAGGATCGTAGTCCATCCCGTCGCGAATCCGTTCTAGATAATTGTCGCGGTTCACTCCGAACAGCTCATAGCGCGAAAGATGATTGAGTAAAAAAGTGTGCACTCCCATCTGATAGAGTTTGCCCACCGATCCCGAAGTCAAGGCGTCATGCTCTTCCTGAGTAAGCCGGAAATCTTTAAGCGCCGCTTCCGGCTCCTCTTTCATGCGCTTGCGAAAAGCCGGGTCGTTATCCGTCATATAGAGAAGCTTATTGACCTGATACACGCTCATTGCGTTCCTCGTTCAATCGAATTTCCACACCGCGTAGCCCGAGCCCTCATCATTTTCCAGGAATAGCGGTTTGGTCTTGCCCAGTGCTCCTGCGACCGTGACCCAATTCAACAACTCGCCGCTGTTGTTGCCGGCATAATTGATGCGCTCTTCGGTGGCGTGGCGCGCAAGTGAACGGTATTGCCCCTTAACCAACCAGCGTGACACCCTATTCATCCATTCCGTGTCGGTCCAGCCTCTGAGCGGGCCGCCGACGTCCTGGGCGAAACAGCCGCTGGCGATAAGCGCGACGCGCTCCTTTCCGTCCCACGCTTCGATAAAGCGGCGCAGCATGCCACCTAGGGCTAGACAACGGCTTGCCAGAGGCAAAGGCGAGGCAAAGCCATTGGTGTAGATTGGAATTACCGGCAGTTCCATTCCCGGATTGAGAAAATGCAAAGGAACCATAAGCGAGTGATCCGGACGAAGTTCATGAGCGGCGGCCAGGTCGAATTTATCGCGCACCCCGTATTTGAATAGCGCCTTGGCCATCGGCACGTGTCCCTTGAGCAGGTAACGCGGCATCGGACACCAGGTTTCCTGGGGCCCCTGAGCCTCCTCCGCCATACCGACGCAAAAAGATGGCAGGTTGTTATAAAAAAAGTTCACAAAGTGATCGCTGTCCACTTCAATGATGACGTCAGGCTCGGCCTTCTCCACTTGCTCGCGAACCTGCTTCATGAGAGCTTCGCCCTTCATCTTTCCCGGCGCCTGCGCCATCTCATAGACAAGCCGGGGCGGATGCGGCACCCCTGCAGCTAACACCAATTTCGCCATACTTTGTTCATATCCTTTCTCTCAGCCCACTTAACATCAGCCCAATAAACCGTCAAGAAAATTTGCGTGCTTACCATATTGGAACCCCCGATGATTCGCAGTTCATCCTTATATTTATCCGCCCCAATCACTGGATCTTGTAGCCCAGCTCCTTCGCAACCTCCCTGGCGATCCGATCATCGGCAACTTCCTCGAAGGCGATTTTTCGCCCGCTTAACTGACCCAGCAACTGCACCGATTTGATAATCTGCTCGATGCCCTCCCGCGTCGGCACGCCGCTGACGCTGACGGTTTTGCGGTAATCGGCAAAGGCCTCCTCGGCGGTCTCGCGGTCGACTTTGAGCGTGCGCACCATCAGGTCCACCGTCTTGTCTTTCGCTTGCAGCGACATGCGCTTCGCCAGCTGCAGGGACTTGAGTACCCGCTTTACCTCTGGTGCTCGGTTCTGAATTGCCGACTGCGACACCGTGATCCCGCCCAGTGGCATTTTCACATGGGGACTTGCATCGAGCAGTTCGCGGAACCCCTTCTTTTTCGCGTAATAAACCAGCGGCGGATTAAGCTGTGCGGCCTCGATGGTACCGGCCTCCAGAGCCGTGATGTACTGCGCGCCCGCCAACGGCACCATGACGAAGTCCTTGGGATTTTCGCCCACCGCTTCCAGAGCGATTTTGAGCGCCACCTCCGCCGTGCCGCCAAAACCGGTGAGGCCGATTCTTTTTCCCCTAAGTTCTTTCAAGGTTTTTATTTCCGGGCGCGCCATGAGCGAGTAGATCAGCATATCGGACGCGAACCAGACCGCCTTCGACGGCAGACCTCTAACCGTCGCGACCACAGAGTTGGGTCCCACGCCAGCCACATAGTTTACATCGCCGCTCACGAGCGCCGCGTTGGCCGCCTGGGAGCGCATCTGAATGCTTTCCACCTCCAAGCCGTTTTCCTCGAAGGTCTTCCACTGCTGCGCGGCAAAAAGCGCGATGCAGCAAATCGACGCGGTGGGATAGGAAATTCTGACTTTAGTCTTTGGCTCTTGAGCGCGAATCTGCTGCGTGAAAGCGAAGAGAGCAATGGCGCCTGTTACTATCGTGAGCAGAAAATTTCGCTGGCTCGTTCTTATTAACATCACTCACTCCTCTGTTTCGACGGCTTGAACGATTTGAACGGCTTGAACGATTAGCAAAGTTATTAATGAGTTCGTTATTTAGAGACTATGTCGCTAGTGTGCGACCGAGAGGCGAGCCCTTCCGATCGCGGTCAATGGTTCTCTGCCTTGCCGGCCACCACCCCGTCCTCTCCATAGGTGGAAATGCCCGCCGGCAGGGC
>DATBLC010000263.1:0-4207 GCA_036555515.1 Binatia bacterium | reverse complement strand
AACGTGAAAATCACGCCGCTCGGCAGTCATGACGGCGAGCTCTGTCCGTTCGACCGGGCGATAATTTTCGAGGATCCGGACGGCACCCGGATCCTTTACGACGTCGGACGCACGGTGCGCGGCGGCAGCGATCCGCGGCTGGGCAAGATCGACGCCGTGCTCCTCAGCCATGTCCACGGCGACCATATCGGCGACTTGCACCAACCTTCCGCCAATGCCGGCAGCTGCCAGAAGCCTGACATGTCGGTCAACGTCGCGCCCAACTCGAATACCGTGAACGTCGTGCTCGCCAAGCAGGCGCCGCTGATCGTCGGCGGTGAGATGCACTTCTTCTTCCGGGCAAAAGTGAAGTCGCTCGGCGGCGATCCGGACAAGCTGGTGCGGTTGGTGCGCTTCGGCGCGACCACGTCGGTTGGGAAGGTCGTGGTCGCGGGCGTCCCGGCCTCTCACACCAACGGGCTGTCACCCGCGTTCCTCGAGAAGGACCAGTCGAAGGTCCTCGCAGCGAGCGGCCTCACCGCCTACGTCGGACCGCCGGGAGGGTTTGTCCTGCGGTTCAGCAACGGCCTGGTGGCTTACCTGTCGGGCGATACCGGCATCACCGCGGAGCAGGAGCTTGTCGTGCGCAGGCACCACCGCGCAAACCTCGTCGTGATGAATGTCGCCGGCGCTCCCAACATGACCGGCCCGAGCGAGGCCGCTTTCGTTGTGAACGAGCTAGTGCAGCCGAGTTCCGTCATCGTCACGCACGTTAACGAAGTGGCGACAGTCGACGGCAAGGTTGTGCCGACCAGCAAGACCGCCGCCTTCCAGAAGGCGGTCAAGGTGCCGGTACATGTGTCGATCAGCGGCAGGACCATAGAATTCGACGGCAGCGGACGGTGCGCATCCGGTTGCTGAGAGCAGCCGGCCTGACCTTTCCGGGGTCGGACCCACGCTATGTCCTCAGTCGTTTTCGTTGACGTTCGACGTTTGAACGAAGCGTAGCAATTGAACGGCTTTGAACCTATCAATGGTCATTGGAGCGTTTGAATGCCCGGCAACCGCTTGGAACGGTTGAACCCCTAACCAGCTAGTCCGACTGGAGACGCCATCAAAAGCAGGCGCGCAACCGCTTGAGCGCCAACAAGGATTCCGCCAGGTGGGATATAGTGGATGGCGCTATCGTTAATCCTGCCATTTAGAACCATTGGTTGCCATTCATGGCAAGCTCCTGACATATTTGTCACGGATTATTGATATGTTGGCAATCCTCCACCTTATCCTAACCGAGCCCCATGCCCGCCTCCCGCAATCTCTCGTGTGGATTTTCCATCTCTTAGAAGTAGCTCGACCGACAAACGCGACCATCCGCGCCGTACTATGGTAGTCCAGAGAGTCATGGCACGCGGCATGCTCTCACCCGAGCGAGCGTACTCTAATGGCACTCGATCGGATATCCGCGTCACAGAATCTCGAGCCCAACGACGGTGCCTTTGGTTGGGACGATTCCGATCTCGAGAGATCCATCACCGATCGCTTTGAGCGAATGGTTCGACGGTATCCTCATCGACCCGCGGTTAAGACCCATGAACAAGAATTGACCTACGACCAGCTCAATCAAGCAGCAAATCGCCTCGCCCGTCGCATCGTGACCGCTCAAGGAACACGTAGCGAACCGGTCGCGATACTGATGAAGCAAGGCGCTGGCATGATTGTCGCCATTCTGGGCGCATTGAAAGCGGGGAAAGTCTACGTTCCGCTTGATCCTTCAAACTCCACCGAAAGGCTCCAATCCATCCTGGCGGATTCTCAGGCCAAGTGCATAGTTACCGACGACCCGCATAAGGTGCATCGCGTTGGCTGCGCTCAGATTCTCGACTTTAATGAACTCGATGCCCATATTTGCCCGGACGATCTCGGGCTGACGCCCACTTCAGATGCGTTGTTGGCGATTATTTATACGTCAGGTTCGACGGGGGTGCCCAAAGGCGTGCTTGAAGATCACAAATATATTCTCCGCATCATTCGTGCTTACAGTGAAAATGTCGATATCTGCGCCCGCGATAAGTTAATTCTCCTTTTCTCGCTAACCTCTAACGCGGCGCACGCAAATCTTTTTGGCGCTTTACTCAATGGTGCGGCGGTCCACTGCCTGGACCCCAAGAAGAGACACATCACTCGGTTGGCGACGTGGTTAACCCAGGAAAAGACGACGATTTACCATTCCAGCGCCAGTTTTTTCCGAAAATTTGCCGAGACACTTCGAAATGGCGAACAGTTTCCGGACGTTCGCGTTGTTCAACTGAGCGCGGAGCCGGTTCTCGCGAGAGATCTTGAGTTATGCAGACGGCACTTTGCGCCGGAATGTATTTTCATCAACAGCTTTGCGACGACGGAAGTGGGGCCTGTTCTACAATATCGATTGGCGCTCGGGACCCCGTTCACGGAACACGTTCTGCCGGTGGGGTTTCCTACCAAGGGTTTGCGTGTTGGTCTCGTCGACGACGACGGGCGGCCCGTCGCCCCAAACACGACAGGGCAGCTCGTCGTCCAAAGCCGCTATTTGTCTCTTGGTTATTGGGAGAAACCGGAGCTGACCGTAACCAAGTTCCTGCCTGACCCGGAAGGCGCCGATCAAAGGCTGTATTTCACCGGAGATCTTGCCCGCATGGCAGCTGATGGGTGTTTCTTTCATATTGGCCGCAAGGACTTCCAGGTGAAGATTCGAGGCTATCGGGTAAACACGGGTGACGTTGAAATGATGATACTCTCTCACCCGGGCATCAAACAGGTCGCGATCGTAAGTCAGCCCGGCAACAATAATGAAGTTTGCCTTGAGGCATATTATGTGGCCGCGCAGGACGCGGCACTCACCGCAGCAAAACTACGGGCGTATCTCAGGGAACGCCTACCGGAGTATATGATTCCTTCGGTGTTCGTGGAGCTCGATTTCTTGCCCACGACGGCGAGCGGCAAAGTTGACCGAGGCGCGCTTGCCTCACTGAATGGTGTGAAGCCCGAATCGGAAACCTCTTTCGTCGCTCCCCGAACGGTGGTTGAAGAGGAGCTGGCCACGGTCTGGATGAACGTTCTCGGAACAGAACGGGTCGGAGTACACGATAATTTTTTGGATCTCGGGGGTCATTCGTTGAGCGCCTTTCAAATCATCGCGCGGGTGCGGGAAATCTTCGCGGTCGATCTCTCCATTCAATTTTTCATCGACGTTGACAGCGCCACCGTCGCCTCTATGGCGGAGTTAATCGAACAAGTATATCGGCGTCACAAAGAACAGTTCATCTGACATTCAGCTGTCGACTGTTTTCGCGCCATTATGCAGCAGCGATAAACCGAAACGCTTCTCGGCTGCGAAAAGCAACGCAAATATCGACGCCGGTTCCTCACGAATCAGCCGAAGTTTAATCTGAGCTTCGAGTGGAGCTCCGGCTTTTGGACGGTTTGAACAGAGCGTAGCGATTGAACGGCTTGAACGATTTGAACGTATCAATGCGGTCATTTGAACTGTCGAACCGCTAATCAGCTGATCCGACCCTGCCGCCTGCACACTCGCCGCGACGGTCCGGCTGAACGAGGCGAGCGCCGCTACGTCTGACCAGCTGGCGACATGCAAAACTGTCCCGTACAGGTCAGGCAGGCGATTCCGTTTCAAGGAAGATGCCCGTATCGATATGCAACCAACTCGAAACGGCAAGCGATCAGCGGAAGCGCGAACGCGAAGGAAGTGCGTCACGTTTCCGGCTCACCGTAAGGCCGACACGAAAAAGGCTGCGATTACTTTCCGCCAAGCGCTGACTGAACTTTTTTCAACGTGTCCAGATTTTTCTGCAAGCCATTGACATGATCCTGCATCTCCACGATCGAGGAGCCGAGTTGCGCTACTGAACCGGCGGCACCGCCCGACTTACCCGCCTTATCCAGAACATCTCCCACACCGGGGATTTTTTGCGCTTCAGCGTAACGCTGGTTTATCGTTCCAAGAATAAAGCCCAGCGCAAACACTCCTAAAATCATGCAGATCATGAGACCGCGGGTCAGAATTCTCTTCTTCATACTTCCCTCCTGAACTTGGTTTTGAAACCTATTCTCTATGTCTTTTTATATATCCTGCCGACAAGTAATACCATGCCCTCCCGCATCTCCGTTACCCGGCACCGGTGGGCTTCTTGAAATGCCCCCAGCTCCGCAAAGCCACGCTGGCTGATTAGCT
>DATBLC010000262.1:0-3392 GCA_036555515.1 Binatia bacterium | reverse complement strand
ATCACTGGCGGGTTTTAATGCGCCGAATGACATAGATTGTGGACAATCGCCGCCCACGTTCACCGCGCACTTTGCCAACGATTCGCATTCATCATGCGCCGACTTCTCCTCCGCATTCGTTCGATGGATCCGCAAAGCGTGCAAAACGTTGCGGCTATTGCAAACGTGATCCTAGCGCTGGCGGCGCTTACCGGCTCCGTGGCGGTCGCGCTATTTGTGCACTACGCACAAGCTCGATCCGAACAATTGTCGTTCTTCCATTCGCTCGGCTCAGCGTGGATCGACATCGATCTGGCGGCTCTGTCGGACGATGAGTTACTCGTCATCGCCGACAACCTGATGGATCCGTCCAATGCGAACGACGACATCAAGAGCCGCAAGAAGCGCTGGTTCGCCTATGCAGTGATGAATTGTCAGTCGGCGCTTAAACCCAACCACCAATCGGCGCATTAAAACCAGCCAGCTTGAGTAAGGACGATTTGGCCTAATGGACTTCCAGCGGCGTGTCCGCTGAAGGAGGTCCAGATGGCGAATCGACTCAAGATGGCCAGGGTTCAGTCAATTCTCTTGTTGCACTCGCAAGGGTGGTCCCGGCGGCGGATTGCCCGCGAGCTATCGATTGATCGCGAGACGGTCTCGCGGTACGTCCAGCTCGATCAGCAGTTGGCCGCCAAGTGCGAGGTCGAGCCGAACGGCGTTTCAAAACCAGCCAATGCGCCGATTTCGGCCCCCGGCTCGCCGGCATTTTCAAAACCAGCCAATGCGCCGATTCCCGGTCCCGGGTCATCGGCGCTTGCCAACCTATCGCCGGTGCCGATCGAGCCGGCCAGCGTGGGACGCAGAAGTGACTGTGAACCATGGCGCGAAATGATCGTCGCCAAGCGTGACCAAGGTCTCTCGGCGCGACGGATCTATCAGGACCTGGCGAGAGAGCATGCTGCCCAGGTCAGTTACGACAGCGTGCGGCGGTTCATGCGGCGACTCGGCTGGGCCAGGCCTCTGCCGTTCCGCCGCATCGAATGCGCGCCGGGCCAGGAAGCACAGGTCGATTTCGGCACGGGAGCGCCGGTCATTGGTGCGGACGGCAAGCGACGTCGGACGCACGTGTTTCGCATCGTGCTGTCCCACTCACGAAAGGCTTATAGCGAGGCAACCTACAGGCAGACCACCGAAGACTTTCTTGGGGCGCTGGAGAATGCGTTCCTTCATTTTGGCGGTGTGCCGCAGACCCTCATCATCGACAACCTCAAGGCCGCGGTAAAAAACCCGGACTGGTTCGATCCCGAACTGGTGCCGAAGGTGGCGGCGTTCTGCCGGCACTACGGCACGGTGATCTTGCCAACGCGGCCTTACATGCCGCGACACAAGGGGAAGGTAGAACGCGGTGTCGATTACGTTCAAGAGAATGGACTCAAGGGCCGCGTGTTCAAAAGCCTCGAAGAGCAGAATCATCACTTGCTCAACTGGGAGAAGAGCGTTGCCGACACACGAATCCATGGCACGACGCGCAAGCATGTGGGCCGAGTGTTTCGCGAAGTCGAACAACCGGTGCTCGCGCCGCTGCCGGCCGAGCGATTCCCATCTTTTCAGGAAGCGCAGCGCTCGGTCAATCGCGATGGCCATGTCGAGGTGGCCAAGGCCTACTATTCGGCACCGCCCGAGTATTTAGGCCGCCGCGTGTGGGTTCGCTGGGATACGCGCACGGTGCGGATCTTCAATCATCGCTTTGAACAGGTCGCGCTTCATGTGCGGCATGAGCCAGGTCGGTTCAGTACGCTCGGCGATCATCTGGCGCCCGAGAAGATTAGCGGCATCGAACGAGGCGCCGAGTGGCTGCTGACGAAGGTCCGTGGCATCGGCCCGCACGCCAGCGAGTGGGCTGCGGCGATGCTTCGCGCGAGAGGTATCGCTGGCGTGCGCGTGCTGCAAGGGTTGTTGGCGCTGGACAAGCGTTATGCGACGGACGACATCGAGCGGGCTTGCGAGACAGCACTCTCGTATGGAGCGTTTCACCTCCGGCCGGTGCGGCAGCTCATTCGGCGGCAAGCCCCGAAGCAGCAGTCCTTGCTGGAAGAGCATCCAATCATCCGGCCGCTGGCCGAATACGGCGAGTGGCTTGCGGCCGCGTTGGCGGGTCCCTGGGGGAAGAACCAGCGGCCCCAGTTTCTTCCCCCAGACCCCCATCTCCTTCCCTCTTCTCTGTTCCCTATTAACCCTGTTCACAAGGAGCCTTCCCATGAAAGACACGCTTGAGACGATGCTGCGCAACTTGCGCCTCTCGGGCCTGGCCCAGACACTCGACGTCCGCCTGCAGGAGGCGGCCGGCCACCAGCTCGGTCACGCTGACTTCCTGGAGCTCGTGCTTCAGGACGAATTATTGGTTCGTTCTGAGCGACTCATCCAGCGGCGCGTGAAAGCGGCTCAGTTCCGCGAACTCAAGCCGCTCGACGAATTTGACTTCGCCTTTAATCCTTCGATCCACAAAAAGCAGATCTTCGACCTGGCCACCTGCCGGTTCATTCGCGAAGCGCGAGACGTGTTGTTCCTCGGCCCGCCCGGCACCGGCAAGAGTTTTTTGGTACAGGCCCTCGCTTACCAGGCCATCAAGCAAGGCTTCGTCGTGCTATACCGCTCGATCTTCGATGTGGTACGTGACTTTCTGCACGAGGATGCCGTCGGCGAGGATGACAAGCTTTTAGCTCGTTATCTGAAGCCCGATCTCTTGGTGATCGATGACATGGGAATGAAGCAATTGCCGCGCCGCAGTGGAGAAGTGCTGTTCGAGATTATCATGCGCCGCTACGAGACCCGCAGCACGATGATGACCAGCAACCGGCCGCTCGAAGACTGGGGCAAGCTGGTGGGCGACGTGCCCAGCGCCACCGCAATTCTTGATCGGTTCCTGCATCACGCCGAGGTGATTGCGATTACCGGCCGCAGCTACCGGCTGCGGAACCGGGCAGCTGATTCGACGGAAGCTCCGGCCGTTTCAAAACCGGCCAATGCGCCGATTCCGGCCGCCGGCTCCACGGAACAATCAACCAACTCGGCTTTCGCTAAGCGGCGAGGCTCCGCAGGTCAGATTTCACGAAAATCCAAAAAAGAGACAGAATCGATCGCGTAGGATCGCTCCTGACGAGCGCCAACACATCGAGACGACTCCTGACACCTGCTTTTTACAAATCGAGACCGAATCGGCGCTTCAACGATAAAAGGCAGTTGCCAACCGTAACTATGGAGACGATGATTCCGTTTGACGCTGGCGGGTTTTGAAGCGCCGATCACTGGCGGGTTTTAATGCGCCGAATGACACCGTTATGGCGGTGGGTGCCGACCCCTGGCCGCTTCCTCTCGCCGAATCACGACGATTAGCGAACGGTTGATCTGCAGCG
>DATBLC010000261.1:0-20846 GCA_036555515.1 Binatia bacterium | reverse complement strand
CGGAATCGATTCTCACGGAAGGGCCAGCAGTTGCAGCGCAAAGTGAATTACTGCTCTTGTCCGACCAGCGACTCTCCACGCGCATGGTGATCGGCGATGTAGCGCCTAAGAAGCTCACAGATGGTGGAATAACGCAGTCCTCAAAATGGCTGTTGTGAAAATATTCTCTGGGAGATGTTTAGCGGGAAACCGTCTTGGAAAACTTGAGAAAATATCGTCAAGATTTCCCAAGTCCTAGAAACTCAAGTTCAGCTCTTTTTCTACGGGTTCAGTCTTATGTTCGCGAATTCCCTCGGCTAAACAATCAATTCGCAAAGCAATACCGGAAGACGCTCCGGTGGCATTAAAGTTGTAAGTGACTCTCTTTATGGAGGTGTCTCATGAGCCTGGAAAGAATATGCAGTAAGGACGTAGTGACGATTTCTCCGGATGCCACCGTGCTTGAGGCAGCGAAGCTGATGCATTCCAAGCACATCGGCTGCCTGGTAGTAACCGAAGAGTTCCGCCCGATAGGAATCATCACGGACAGGGATATCCTGCTCAAGGTTGTTGCCAGTGAAAAAATGCCGGCGGAGACTGCCGTAAAACAGATAATGACTACCAACCCCACCTTGGTCAACGTCAATTACGACGTGCTAGATGCCGTGCGGCTTATGCGTAACCGGGGCGTTCGCCGGCTTCCGGTAGTCGATGAACATCGACATCTTCTCGGAATCATCACCATGGATGATGTGTTGACGGCTTTCGGCGCCGAGGTAGGAGATCTGGCAGGGGCCGTTCAGAAAGAGTTCGGCTTGGAAGCGGCGGCAGCTCGGGCAAGCTAGCTGGCGAACCATATTCGTGGCGCAGCGTCATAAGCGCCACCCCGTAACAAAACGCGACCGAGTATCAATTGGACGCATCCCATGTCAACCCAAAAAGTCAGATTTTCACGTGTGCTATCTACAACGGAAACCGAACGAAAGACGGCCCACGCGAAAATTTACCGTTTTGATTGAAGAGTTGTCAGTCATTTTTCGTCCTCGGTTATCGCAATATACCTGCAAGCCGCAGGCGCAAGATGCACGATTGCATCGGGAATTGCAGACAAGCCAATACGGAAGTGTCCGCGTCGGGGACTCTCGAGAACTTTGGCTTGGACAAAGTAGCTCCTGGCCTAGGCCACACGGTTATCAAATCGAGTTTGAATGCCGCTTGGAAGCATTTCCTTCATGTCAGCCTCAGACAATGCCATGACTTTTGCCACCGCATCACGGGCGTCTTGTATGGAGTGCTCCTTACCATTCGAAGCAAAATCAAGTAGAGGTTTGAAGAAGCTTTGCAAGCGACCGTCTATGAGGACGCTTCCGCGGGATTTCCAATAGCGCGTATTTGGCGGGCCGGGAAGAGCCGTGCCGGAAATCCAATAGCCTTTGTAGCGTTCCATCATCGATGGCGCAGATATAGTCCTGAAATAAGCGTAGCCTTCTTCAAGTGGGATCTCCCGAGGAACTGTACAGGTCGCCCGCCGATCCCAGGGTTGCCCAGTTCTTCGGATCGATGAACTGGATCGACGGCGTTTTAGACGGACCCGGGGTTGTCCAGACCTCGATGGGGCGGCGGCTCGCAGTCGAGGGACCCAACGTCTCTTCAGAAGGGAGCGCCGTAGTGGTAGCAGCCCGACCAGAGGACATCGAATTGACGGTTGGTGCCCTAGAGGTCGCAGAAGGCAATAATCGCTTCACCGGTCGCATTGTTTCCGACTGTCTTCCTTAGGGACCATCGGATCTTCACCGTTGCCGTCAACGATCAAAAGCTGGCCGTAAATTCGCCTCCCTTTGCCGTGTTCAAGGGCGACGTCTGTATCCGCATTCCCAAGGAACGACTGAGCGTATTTCCTAGGAGTTAACGAGCGGGCGGAAATAACCAAAGCGACCACTCGAATTCGAGATATAGCACAGCGAGCGGTAGACCGAACTAAAGCAGCCGAGTGTCAGAGTGCGTGCGGCGCGTGAGGTTGCACGATGAGGTTTGAATGGGTACGTTTGCCGGTGGATACGTGCTCGTGATCGAAAGCGGCATAAAGGGGGCAAATTATGGGAACAACTCAACCCATTTCTCGCGCAGCAGCCCAGGCCATCGACAATCTCCTCGATGATTGTGCAGCCGTCCAACGCGATCAGCATGTCGTGATCCTCGCGGCCGTCGATGGACTTTACGGGGGAACGAACGTGGTGGATGAAACCACGATCGGCTGGCTACAAGAAGGAGTTCAAGCCCGTGGCGCGTACGCCACGGTGATGTGGATCGACCTCCCGGTGCGCCGTAACGTGATTTGGCCGGACATACCTACATGTGAATCTGTCTGGCATATCCCCCGTCCGGTGAAGTCGGTGATGCGTGGTGCGGACTTGCTTATCAGCAACGTGCTGGATTTCTCCACCGAAGAAGAACTGAAAGAATGGCCAGAACTTCTTGCGGAAACAAAGGTGCCGTTTGTGCGCAATATGGCAACGACGGCTGGTCTTCTTTCAACTGCTTGGGCACGAATGCCGCATAAATTCGTATCCGAGTTGCGTTTGCGCACCGCAGAGCTCATTCGTCCCAATGCCCGTTGGGAGTTGACCAACCCTAATGGAACCTATTTGGAGGGTATTGTAGGCCGTGCACCAGGGGATCGGGAAAACTATACGGAGGCCCGAGGCCGCCGTACTCCCTTTCCTGAGGGCATCTACCCTGCGATTAACCCCATCAACATGCAAGGTGAACTCGTGTTCGACCGGATGCTGCCCACATGGGCTCGGAAAATTGGTGTCTCCCAGAGTTTTGCGCGTCCCGTGACCGTCACGATTACAGAGAATCACATAGTCAAGTTCGAGGGCGGCGAAGAGGCTAAGACAATCCGATCGTTTTATGCCGAACTAGCGAAAGTGCTGGGAGAAGATCACGGCTACGAGATGCGTGCGCCACACGGCGGCGTGCACCCAGCGGCCCGGATTCGTCCCTCGCTGTGTCCCGACGAAGAGTACCGGGAGTTCCTTCATTCCTTCCACCCATCTAGTATCCACCTGCACTTGGGTAACCACCGCTACAACGATGATTTCCCCTATTGTCTCCACGCGGCACCAGAACTCCGAGGCTCCACTTTGAAGGTGGATGGGAAGGTACTGCATGATGGAGATCAATTGGGTGTCATGAGTCACCCTAGCGTCGTGGCTATGGCAGCGAAGTATCAGGATCGTCCTGCGCTTGACGCAGAACGTTGGATCTAGGCGATTGCTGTATAGCGGAAGCCTGCAACAGCGAGTCGCAAAAAAGAGTATAGTTGGCAAGCAAGTCTCGTATCGGGAAGTTCCCATTCCTCGAAATCCACCGAGCGGCACTTTGGCTTTGTTGGCCTCGGCATGCTGAGAAGTAATGTTGATCTGTTTTGCGCCGCCATGAGTTGTTGGGTGCGCCACCACCGAGAGTAAAAACGGCCGACTCGTGATCTCTTCCAATCGGGCTCAGGACGAACGTCCTTCATCATGAAGCTCTTGGAACATCAGCCGTTATCCCAACTTTTTCTTGCCCTGCCATTTGGCTCGAGACTGGCCGACAAAGAACTCACATGTCAATGTAGGTCAGGAGGAGAGGGCCTCGGGCATATCGAAGTTGTAGAGCTGCGAGACGTTCTTCCACAGGACCTTGGACAGGTCGTCCGGCGAGAGATGCTTCAGATGGTGGGCGATGGTCTCCCGGGAGTGGGGCCAAGTAGACTCAGGGTGGGGGAAATCGTTGGCCCACATGCAGTTGTCGATGCCCCACCAGGGCAAATTATGCGGCCCTACGGCGGCCTTTGCAGACAGCTCTCGGGAAAAGGTGACGAAGATCTGGCGCGCGAAATACTCGCTGGGACGCATCTTGATGGGCAACGGATTCATATCCCGGAAGCGGGGCGACTCGTAGTAGATATCCCACTGCTCCAGCACAAAGGGGATCCAGCCGATGCCGTGCTCTACGAGCACGAACTCGAGGCGAGGAAACCGCTCCAGGACGCCGGAGAAGATCAAGTCCAGCAGCGCGTCCATCACGCTCGAAAGTTTGTGGTTCACGCTTGCTCGATACGCCTCGAGGCCCTTCCGGTTCCGGTCCTTGCTATAGTCGTGGCCGGTCTGGATATGCAAGCTCACCGGCATGCCCGCATCCTGCACTGCCTCCCAGAGGGGATCATAGTGGTCCGAGCTAAAGGGCAGGTCGGGATGCGGTGCCTGCCAGACCTGGACGCCGCGCAGCTCAAGCTTCCGGCACCGTTCTAGCTCCTGGATGGCATGGCCGATATTGTAAGTGGGGATCATCGCGACACCCAAGAGGCGGTCCGGGGCCACCTTGCAGTAATCGCTCAACCAGTCATTGTAGACACGAAAGCTTGCTTCCTGAAGCTCAGCATCGTCGAGGGCGAAGAGCCGGCCCCCGAAGGTGGGATAGAGGACCTCCGTGCTGACCCCGTCCTCTTTCATTTCGTTGGTACGCTGCTGCGGGTCCTGCCCGCCAGGGAGGTAAGGTCCGCCGCCGGTCATGGGCGGGACCTTCTCCCGCATCCCTGGCGGAAGCTGGGTCGCCCATAGATCCCTGGGCTCGATGACGTGAGAATCGGCGGAGAAGAGAAACTCCTTTGCGGCCTTGGTGCTAGGCCGGCTTGCCTGCATCGTGGTACTACTCATGGCAGCATCCTCCGGAGCGCATCAGTTGTCTCGAGGGCTCCCAAATTCCTGAGCTAGGGATTCCGTCGTTCCGAGAATTTCTTAGCAACGAAATTTTGTTAAGCTTTACGCTAAGTCGGGTCATGGACAACCGTCATCGGGATACTGCATAAGCGTTTTATCCCCAAAGCCTGGAAGCAATCAAGCCTCGGAGAAATCGCTAACGGATCGACGAGCGAAGCCGACGCTTTACGAGTAACGTAATGGACGGCCCTAAGAGAAATCAGAACAGTAGCGCAGTTGATTGAGAATCAAGTGGGCCGTGATAACCGCTGTTTATTGCGCGGGATTTTTCAAGCTGTCCGTGAATTGTCCGTCACACATAAGTGTCGATCGACCAGCCGTTTACCCATGCCTTAAACCAATATATGGTACAACTTAATGTGTGGCCGATTCTCTGCGACTTTTACCTTTCGTGAAATCCGCCTACGCTGGAACATTGACGTCGACGGTGATTTTTCCGTAGCTGACGATGATTTTTCCTTAGTTGTTCCCCGGTTCAACATCGCGCCGTCGCAATCGGTAGCAGTCATCACGAATGACCACGGCACGCGCGGCGTTAAACAAATGCAGTGGGGTCTTGTGCCGGCTTGGGCCAAAGATCCAGCAATCGGAAATCAAATGATCAACGCACGGGCAGAAACACTTACCGACCGGGCGTCATTCAAGGACTTGGTAGATAGGCGCCGCTGCGTAATTCCGGCGTCCGGCTTTTATGAATGGCGGAAGGACCGAAAGCAGAGGATGCCGATGTGGTTTCATCTCAAGAGCAAAGAGCCGTTTGCGTTCGCGGGTCTGTGGGATCGCTGGCGGAAACCGGACGGAAACAACCTTGAAACGTTCACGATCATAACCACCGGGACCAACGACCTTGTCCGTCCGATTCACGACCGCATGCCCGTGATTTTACAGCGAGAAGACGAGGAGCAATGGCTAGACTCGGCCGGAACAAGTTTCGACCGGGCATCTTCAGTCCTGAAGCCCTATCCTGCGGAGCAAATGAATGCCTATGATGTCTCATTGGCCGTAAACAAGCCCGAATTTGACGGCCCCGAATGCATTCAGCCCGTGTCGGATTGCGAGCGGCTTTCCGCCGGCCAGTTGTCTCTCTTTTAGGGGACTCTTTACCTTTCCGCCTCCCGCACTACCTCACGCGGGTCTTTGTCTTCTCGCAGGCCGACGAACGTGGCGTGCCGTAGATGCCCGTCGGGCGTCCACTCTGCAAACTCGATTTGGGCGACCAGCTCAGGCTTCACCCACCTGCAGTTTTTCATCTCTTCCTTCGTCAAGGCCCACTGCGTGCGCTTGCGCTCCGGCAGGTTGGCAAATGGGCAGGTGCCGATTTCTAGGCCCTTGAGCTTGGCTGCTACCGCACGTCGGGTGCGCGGGACAAAGCCG
Organism: Binatia bacterium; assembly: GCA_036555515.1. Classification (GTDB taxonomy): domain Bacteria; phylum Desulfobacterota; class Binatia; order UBA9968; family UBA9968; genus DATACQ01. The sequence continues at coordinate 14,727 of DATBLC010000261.1, read as the reverse complement.
TTTCGCACCTTGGCCGCATAAAGCAGCGTTCCGTCCTGACAGTACCCAACAATGATTGAATCGATGGGGTTCCCTGGAACGTAGCCGCCGATGACGAGTTCTTGCCCTCGGTTGACGCGGTACTTGAGCCACGCCCCGCTGCGCTTGCCCGATTCGTAATACGAGTCCCTGCGCTTCGCGAGAATTCCTTCGAAGCCGAACTCTTTGGCGACGCGCACCAGCTCCGCAGGCGTTGCGTCAATGGTTTCTGACTGGCTTATGGGAGCGGGCTTGCGCCCAAGATTTTCAAATATCTCATCGAGCGCCTTTCGTCGCTCTTCGAGGGATACGTTTAAAAGGCTTTTGCCCCTATGGATGAGAACGTCAAAGACGTAAAAGAGCAGCGCCTGTGCCTTTGAGCGGTGGTGCTGAAGAAGATTGAACGAGATCCGGCCGCTTTCGTCGACGGCCACGATTTCGCCGTCGACGAGTGTATCGGCCGGCAGCCGTTCGCAGGCGCGGGCAATATGCGGGAATTGGGCGGTGAAGAGATTTCCTCGCCGTGACCAGAGCGTAACGCCGTGCTTTCGTCTACCGGCAAGGCAGCGGTATCCGTCGAACTTTACCTCGTAAAGCCAGTCCTTCCCTTCGGGAAGGTTTTTGACGGCGAGCGCATACATGGGCTCGATAAAGCCGACTTCAGCGGCGGGAAGGCGGCTGTGGGTTATTTTGGCTCTCGGCATCTTGCTCGCTGGAGTCCTGTTTAGCCTTCGGTACGGAGCGTTGTTGTGAGAGCCGTAATTTTTTAGTGAACCGATTTGAAGGAGAATACAGTTCAATCTGAGGGTTAACGCCTAACGTGTCGGTGAATCGGGAGCGCAAGCGACGAAAGTTGATGAAGCATGGCGCTTGTGTAAGGACTGTCGGGGCCATCCACGTCGGCCGCATCGCCGTGCTGGATCGGTATTGTCGAACTCGCCTTTGTTATAATCACCGTTTTCCGATGCGGAAACGTAATTGGCTCGGAAGCGCATGGCATTCATGTCGCGCTCTAACGCACAAGCTGAGCAACCGAGTCCCGCGAGCTTTGCGAGCGGGTCCGAAGATTTGTCTCAAGCGAATGTTGGGTGGGTATGTAATTGTAGGTACTCATTTTCCAAACTTCATCAAGTAGTAAAGGCCATGCTCGTGGGTTTTCTTTCTGGTTTCAATGAAATCAATCAACTCAGATGTTACCCAAGGTGATATTGCTATGGATGCCGCTACCACACTCGCCAGGGTGATTGCCCCTAACGATAAGAAGGGAGCAATTCCAACTCCTACCAACCCTGCGAGTGCGCTTTTGATGGCACTCTTGAAAAGTCCTTCCCAAGCAGAGCGCAACTCCTTTTCAATTTCAGTTTTTTCTTTCCAGATTTCAGTCCTAATTAACTCGTCAACTTCCGAGTCGAAATCGTCGGTCATAGGAAAGGCACTTACGCGGTTCACCAATTCACGCACCGCATAGCTGTATCTTTGAAATAGCACTTTATTTTCCTCTTTGAATCGCATGATGTCGGCTTCTGAGTGCGTTTCGAGTTCTTCATCTGGCACAAGAGTGGAAATGATCCGGGAAACCACAGGATTATGTTTCACGGCTCCCGTTCTTAGAAGTGGAGGCAATACGTCTGGTATTTTATCGCGTAAATGCTCAATACTTAAACTGTATTTCTCGGAAATCAAACCATGAATATAAGATTTCCCAGTTATGGGGATGCTTTTTAACGCATTTGCAGCAAGCAAGAACTTATTGAGCAAAATCGCATGGGCGAGTTGCTCTTGGCCTGGACTAAGGCCTATAGATTGGCCTGAGCCTATATCGCCATCAGCGTTTACAACTCTCCAAGTATAGAGTTGCTCATGGCTTGGGATGGTATCAACCACTTCTACAAACTTGGGATTGGCGAGGTCAGCTCGAGCGGCGGCAACGATGAGTTGATGAGACTTAGCGTCCGGGGTAAAGTACTGAACTTTGAATGATGGATTTTCGCGAAAGACGATAGGGAAGAAAAGCGATTGCTTTTTCCCGCTCACGTCTTGAAACTGTACCAAGTTACGGGGAAGCAAATAGTAAATCTCATCGTATGTCAGCAACATACGCTTGTAATCATTATCTGAGAACCATCCCATGCCATCGCACATGATGGCTGATAGATTGGGAGAGAGAATCATATTCTTTTGAGTCGCATTGGAATTGATGCTACAGCCCTTTTAGGAAGCGAAGCCACCTCACGTATAGCGTTTTATCCCCCAAAGCATGGAAGCAATCAAGGCTCGGAGTTATCGCCGAAGGAGCGACGGGGGGATAAAACGTGTTGGACTAAACCGCGGAGCCGCACTCAAGCCGCGGCTATGCAGATTGTAAAGCCGCGGTGCAGCGCAGAGTGGGGTGCTTGATTAGCGACAGAATGGCTTGTGGGTGAGGGTTGAGATTGTCGCGGATAGATTTTTCGTGATGGCGACGGCGTAATGCGGCTTTGGCGCCAATTGTTCGGGCGGTTAGGCACACCCGCGCGAAAACGACAGGTTGAGAGACAAACGGGCTTAAGAGCGGTTGCGTCTTTTTCATGAGGAGTCCCAGGGAGAGCTTTTGGGCAATTCGGCTACAATGACCATCGTGCCCTTTTGGCAGGCAGGGCAGCGATTAAGATCGCTGCCGGTGAGTTCTCGCAGCAGATCGTGGGCCGATTTGTTAGTTAGGGATTTCAGGCACTGCGGGATTGAGTCCCAACAGCTTGCGGCACTGGGGGAGGGCGTGTTTTTTGGAGCGGTTGGCCAGAAAGCCGAAGTGGCGGACGCGCATGAAGCCATCAGGGAGCACGTGTAGTCAACGGCGCGGCTGTAACGCTGATATGCTTCGACGGACCGTGTGAAAACTGGCCGTCCGCCCTTCGACTTGTCGGGCGGCGTTGATCATCTCCGGCGGGAACTTTGGGGAATGGTGCTTCGCTTCATACAAGCCGTGCCAGTCGGGGGCCCATCATGCTGGCGCCATAGCGCGCGCGGCGGCCGGCGGGCCATCGATGCCGGCCGTGATTTTGATCTTTACGGTCGCGATCATCAAGGCTCTGCTGGTCGCGCGTAACTCTATGCACTTCAAGTTGGATCGCCCCTCATCTATGCCATCGCGCTCGTGCCTCTGGCTTTCATCGTCATCTTGCCGTTTGGTTTGTTTCCGGACTTCGTCTACCATCTGACCAACCTCAAAGGCCTGCGCGCCTTCAACTCTGCCTCTCTTCGTCTCGGTTGCCGGGTTCATTCTGCCTGCCACAACCGCGTTGCCATGGCGATTCTGCTGATCGTGTCGCAAGCCGTCTTTGTCGTCACCATAGCGGAGCCTAAAATGCCGCAGGAGAAAACTGTGAACGACGTCCCTCGACGAGAGGACAACGTGAATCGGCTTGTTGACCGGGATGTGCAGCTCGTTGTCGGTCGTGAGGTCGTCGTCGGTGCCGAATTTGCCGTCTGATCCCCAGTTGAATTGCTTGCCTATCGCGCGCACGACGAAATCGCTGGGCGGACGCTGGAGCTTGACCTTCGCCCAGACATCCGCACCGTGGATGTCGATGATCAAGTCGAGCACGACGACAATGGCGAGGGGAACCAGAACCCATGCGAGTTGAGATCAGGTATTGCCCGCCGCATAGACGGCCCTTTGTCCGGGCCTGCGCCTGTAACGAAAGATGAATAAATGATCAACCCTTCGGTGAGAAGAAACCAAACGGTAGCGATGTAGAAGATAACCAAAATATTCCATCGACGTCAGCGCCAAAGGTAGAGAGATTTTCGGGAAACCAATTTTGCATTCCATTCACCTATCTAGACACGCTCTTGCGGTTGCTATTCTCGCCGGTCCGGTAAACCGTTGGCCGAGAACTCAAGGGAGGAGCCGAGCCGTTTGTGTCACGGTATGGTTCCGCCTTCGTCTTCTTCGAGGTCGAGGCCAAAGGCCTGCAAAACCGGCGTGTCATGCAGCGAGAACAAGATCGCTTCGTCCTTAGACGATCGGTTGGCATGCTTGTGCCAGCTCCACAGCGGCACGACGAAGCTGTCGCCCTGTTCCCACTGAATGGCGTCGCGGTTGATGGTTGTGGTCCCGCTACCGCGAAAGACGTGGTAGATGCTGGTGCTGCGATGCCGATGGCTCATGGTTTGTTCACCACACCGTAGCATCTGAATGCGGCAAAGGAGAGTTGGGAAGGTTGGGCCGCCGGTCAATGGGTCGATATAGTCCAAGGCGACGCCGTCGTATGGGTCAGGGATTTTTTCGGCGAGCCGCTTGAGAGCCGCGTAAGTATCTTGCCAGCGGTAGTGAAGCGGCGCCGTGAGCCTCTCTTTACTCGTGCCCGCCGGTCTCAGCATTCCGTATAAAGCAGGATGGATCTGTCCCTCCTTGACACGCAGCCGTTGTTCCGGCCGCCGTTCGACAGAGACGACTTGAAGCGCTTCAACCAACGGCACATCCAAGCCGTCGGCCCAGATCATCGGTTCGCTGCCCTCGTTGACATGCTCGTGCCAGGTCCATTGGGGCGTGCGAATGAGATCGCCGGGCTCCATGATCATCTTCTCGCCTTCGACGTTGGTGTAGGCTCCCTTACCCTGAAGCACGAAACGAAAAGCCGTCATCGTATGGCGGTGTGCGGGGGCGACTTCTCCGGGCTGGATGAGCTGAAAGCCGAAAAGCATCGTGTGCGCGGTCAATTTTCGGTCGTTGAGACCCGGGTTGACGAGCCGGATGTATCTTCGTTCGGAGGTCCCGCTCTCGATGCCGATCACATCGCGCGCGCGCAGCAGGCCATCGTAAACATCGTCCCACTTCCATAGGTGAGGTTTTACGCTAGTTTTTGGGTCACGGCCCCGGTCTTCAGCGCTCAGATTCCACAGGCCCGATAACCCTCGGCTATCGAGCAGCCTATCCAAAGCTTCGCGTTCCGTGAGCTCGGCAGTTAGCTGCGTCATGGTTGTCTCCTTGCTTCGTGAAGCGTTCCGATGCTGTTAACGACGAAAGAGGCGATAACTCGCGATGGCTCTTACGCGTTAGCGGCGCCCGTGCTCATCCAGTTTCCGGATTTGAAGACCGGTTCCAGGATGCTCCTTTCGTCTTCGCCCGGGAGGACTTTGGCGAGGTGTTCTTTGTATTCGGCCTCCGACAGCGGACTGCCGCCGACGCTGTACATCTTGCCGGCGTGGTCGCCAATCATGCGGTTGAATTTCATATCCGGCGCGCTCAGTTTAGGCTGGCCCGCGGGAATCAGCCCATTCAGACCCTCGATGATCTGGCAGTCTTCCTTATAATAAAGGTTGCGTGCTTCCTCGTTCAACCGCTCGAGATCCTTGGGTGGCTCCGTCGCGGTGGCTTCGTTGAATCGTCCTTTGAAACCCCAACGATAGAATCTCGCCGCCGAACCGGAGCGATCTTTTCCAAAAAGGTCGTAGCCCACCGACAGCCACTTGTTAAGATACTTTTGCAGGATCGAAATCGGCACTTTGCCGGCTTTTATAATACGTGAAAGGCCGCTTTGCCCGGTGAAAAGATGGAATGCTTCTTCCTTTAACATCGGTCCCATGCTTCGCGATAACGGGGCGAAACTGGACGGATGCAGCATGGTGAGCTGGTACTTGCCGTCGCGGTCGATGAAGCACGTGTAGGTCACGAAGTCGATAAAGTCTTCGACGTTTTTGTTAAATGCGCCGAGCAGGCGCGTTTTGTCGTAGGCTCTGCGCTCGAGCAGTTTTCTCGCTTCCAGTTTTCCCGAATCGCCGAAATTGGCAATCAGCACATGGCACATCTGCCAGCCATGGCGTTGTTCCTCGCGCATCACCCGCAGCAAGCATTGGCGGTCATAATCGCTGGGCGCCGTGTCGATCAGCTTGCGCTGCTGTTCCGTGGAGCCGAACTCCGTGTCGCCCTGGTAAAAGATCAAATGAAGCAGAGCGTCGCGCATATCCTGGGTCGGTATGTCGAGGACCTTCTCGAATTTTTTTCGTCCTTTGAATTCACCGAACTCAATATTGGGCCCGGTGCCTTCGTCGTAGATGGCCCCGAACTTGTAGTCTTTCACCAGAGAAGCATCGAAGCCAATGTCCTTTTGCCATTTGTAAAATAGGTCTTGCCAATCATCAAAATTTGCAATTCTTTCCGCCATCCTCTGTTCCTCCTTTGCCCGACGCTATGATTGTTATTGTGGACGGATTATCGCAAACTAAATGCCAGAAGGAAAAAGGCAAAAGTCTTCAAATACCCCGAAGATTTGCGCCGTGCTTTCTAGAGAGTTCCAATTTGTGGGAAGACGAGCATGCTCGTTTCGTGAAAATGGGAAGAGCTGGGACAGGATGGATCCCGGTTCAACGTTCAACGTATCGGACCGAATGCCTCACCTTAAACTTTGAACCTTGAACCAGTAACCCAATTAGAGGTCGTAAACCGGCGTATGCTCCGCGACATGTTTTCCGAGCGCAATGGCGCTGACGATATCGGCGCGACTCACGATACCGACGATTTTGTTGCCGTTCATGACCGGCAGCCGTTTGATTTTGTGCGTGGCCATGAGCTTGGCGATCTCCTCCACCGGCGTTTCCTCGTTGACGCTCACGACCTTGGTGCTCATGATGCCTTTCACCTGTCGCGCTTTTTTGGCGATGATATCGGCTTCGGAGACGACGCCGACGATCTTGCCGTCCTCGGCGGCCACCGGAGCGCCGCTGATCTGGTTCTTAATCAGCAATAGCGCCAATTGCTTGACCGTCATTTTCGGCTTAACCATGATGATGTCTCGGGTCATGATGTCCTTGGCTAGCATGTGTATTCCCTCCTCGACGTCAGCTAAAAAACTCTTGGCTTCATTGCGCTCGATCGCTCAGTTGGGACTCGGTACCGGAGTGGAGGTATGATGGGTTCGCGGCCCAATAGTCCTTTACTCCAACACTCCGGTTCATTTGCGCGCCTCGTCTCGGAAATTTTCTTGCGCAGCCTGCTATAGTTCACGTTCCAACATTAATGCCGCCAGATCGCCGACGCGGCAACTGTAGCCCCATTCGTTGTCGTACCAGGAGAGCACCTTGGCCATTTTGTCTTCTATCACCACCGTGGACAGCGAATCAACTATGGATGAAGCGGGATTGCCGCGAAAATCGCTGGAGACCAGGGGTTCGTCGCAATATTGCAGAATCCCTTTCATTTGTCCGTGCGCAGCTTTCTTAAGCGCCTCGTTCAGCCCCTCCACTGAAGCGCTTTTCTTGAGATCGACGACGAGATCGACAACCGAGACCGTGGAGGTCGGCACCCGCAGCGAAAGGCCGTGCAACTTGCCGTTCAGCTCCGGCATGACCAGGCCGATGGCTTTCGCCGCGCCGGTGCTGGTGGGTACAATATTTACCGCGGCAGCGCGGGCCCTGCGCAAGTCCGAGTGCATCAAGTCCAAAATGCGTTGGTCGTTAGTATAGGAATGGGTCGTGGTCATGAGACCGCGCTCGATGCCAAAATTGTCGTGCAGCACCTTGGTCACCGGCGCAAGACAATTCGTCGTGCATGAGGCGTTAGAGACGATATGATGCTTGCGCGGATCGTAATTCCTATCATTAACACCGAGGACGAGCGTCAAATCTTCATTTTTCGCCGGCGCCGTGATGATCGCCTTTTTCGCTCCGGCGTCGAGATGAGCGCGCACCTGATTACCGTCGGTGAACACGCCGGTCGACTCAATGACGATATCGACGCCCAGCTTTTTCCAGGGCAGCTTGGACGGATCTCGTTGGTTCAGGACGGCAATATTCCAGCTATCTACTCTGAGGATGCCTTCGCCAATCTCGACTTTGCCGGGATAGACACCATAGGTGGAATCGTAACGAAAGAGATGGGCGTTAGTTTTTAGGTCGGCCATGTCGTTGACGGCAACCACCGTCAAATCCTTGTTGTGGCGTTCCAGCATGGCGCGCAGGCTCAAGCGTCCAATGCGTCCGAAACCATTGATTGCGACTCTGTTTGTCATCGAATCTCCTACTCAACTTGCGCCTTTGAGCTCAGTTGTAAGGTATTGAAAGCGGTTTCTAAACTGGTCCGGCGAGCAGAAATGCGTTGGCGACGATGCCGCCTGGGCCAGGATCCGCACTTTCTCTTCATCTGCAAAATCCTCTTTTTCCAGGCGAATCATGTATTCGCGGGCAATCTTGTAGGACGGGGCGTCGATGTCCACCCTTCGCACGGTGGTCCTGCCGGTATCGGGACTCTGCAAGCTCACGAAATCGAGATATTCGAGCTTGCCGCTGATCAGGGCAACCAAGGAGCCGGTGAGTTTTGTCGCAGCCGGATCGGTGCTCAACAACCAATCTACGGCACCGTAACCTAGGGTGCGAACATATTCGCAATCGAAGGCGATGGGCGGCGCCGAGCGCAGTTCGTAGCCGATATTCTTGTGCACCACGGCGACCGACGAATCGCGGCTGGAGAAGCGGTGTTCGACAAGAGTTTTAAGGATGTAGGCAAGGTCGACCTCGGCGAGACGCAAGTGGCCGTAGGTATCGTGGGTGATGCGCACACCTTCGATGCCGCTCAATTCCTCCGGCGAGACCTGCTCCAGCAGGCCTTCGGCGATGACCGCAACTCCGTCGGAGCGGCCCCACAGAGCATTTCTTTTTATAATCGCGCCTTCAAGGATATCGCACACTGTGCTGATCTTGACGGGTCCGGGAAACTCCTCCGGTATAAGCGACAGCGTTGCGCCCGTGGCCTTGCCAATACCGAGGGCAAGATGACCGGCAGAGCGCCCCATCACTACGACGAAGTACCATCGGCCGGTCGTGCGCGAGTCTTCCATCAGATTTTGCACGAGGTCGCTGCCCAGCTGGCGCGCGGTTTCAAATCCAAAGGTGGGGATCTCGCCCGGTAGCGGTAAATCGTTGTCGATGGTTTTGGGCACATGGCAGACGCGGATCCGTCCCGCCGCCTGTTTGGCTACTCGGCTGGCCGCGAACATGGTGTCATCGCCGCCGATGGTGGCGAGATAGCCGATGCCGAGTTTATCCAACGAGGCCACAACGCGCTCGAGGTCTTCTGGTTTCTTGGTCGGGTTGGCGCGGGAAGTATTCAGAATGGAGCCGCCGTGAAAATGAATGCGCGAGACATCGTCATGCTCAAGTTCTTTCACATGGCTGGTGTCCCCCTTCATCAGCCACTGAAAGCCATCGGAGATGCCGACAACCCGGCGCGCTCGGGTGCGCGCTTCCAGGGTGATTGCGCTAATCACGCCATTAATACCAGGCGCCGGTCCGCCACCCACGAGAACGCCAACATGGTTTTTATCGGATTTGGATGATTGAGCCATATAGTATGACCAGAAAATGTTATGAGATTATTATAGACTGTCAAGCCGCCAACGTAACCCAAAAGAAATCTTGCGATTTTCGTGCCACCAGCAAACCTGTTAAAGTCTGAGGTAAACACAAGCCTCAAGGTGGATTTCGCCAAAAACGGGAAGAATGACCTTCTGATATGTCAAACCTGAGAAACCGTAATAACACCCAAGGCCAAAATGCCCATTCTTTCGCGAGAATTGTCATAAATCGAGGTGGCACAATCATTGCGCTGGAAGATATCGGGAGATATAAAATCCCAATAAGTGTGCGATCGTTCAAAAAAGAAGGAGGTCAGTCATGGACGAGATCGCTGATGTGAGCATGATGCAAGAGCTTATGAACAAATCCGAAGGCATTTCCGCCGTGGAAAAACTGCTAAACGAGTTCGAGGCCCACGAAGCCAAGGAAGAAAAATCTGTCGAGGAATACCGGCGGGCGCTGGGCGCCATGAAAGACCCGGCAACCCGGTTTATCATGCAGTTGATCATCTCCGACGAGGAAAAGCATCGGGCGGTGGCGCATGCGATGGCCGCGACCTTAAAGGGCAGCCTTAATTGGACCAAGCCCGCGGGAACCCTCGAGGGCACAGCAGACGACGCAGAGATCAAGAAAAAACTCACCGCCGTCACTGAGGATTTCATCGACCTTGAAAAGGCAGGTGTCAAGGAGTACAAAGTGCTGCTGAAGGAAAGTTCGGGTTATTACCACGGCCTTTTCAAGATTTTGATCGAGGCGATGATCCGCGACTCGGAAAAACATATTGAGTTGCTCGACTTTCTCAGCCGGAGGCTGAAAGCAGCATGAGTGCTCCCGAACCGTTCGATCCGCTGGAACGTTTCGCGGAGATCGAAAGACTCGTTTCGAAGATTTACTTCCGCTTGTCACATCTTTTTCTTGACCAACCGGAGTTGCGCGACTTCTGGTGGGAGATGGCCAGGGAAGAAGAACAGCATGCCTGCATTCTCCACGCTTGCAAGGCATTGATCGAAAACTACGAAGACGAAAATCTCGATCCTTCGTTAACCGCCGAGAAAGCCGGCGCGCTGAAAGAGCAGCTATCGTCCTATCTCCGCCGCGGCGCAAGCGCGCTCACCGTGGAAGAAGCCTTCCGCATCGCGGTCGAGATCGAAAGCTCTGAGATCGACGCGATCTATAGTAAACTCCTGCAACTGGGTGGCCCGAATATCGCGAAGACGATGGAAAATCTCGGCGTGCCCGCCAGCGTGCAGCGGCAAAAATTGCGGGCGGCGATGCGTCAATTTTGCTCCTCCAGCGCCGCGCTCGCCCAGGCGGCGGAAAAAATTTAACTCCAACCCCATCCCTGCCTTCATTCTTGGTGTCCTTTTACTAATGAGTTCGTTATTTAGAGACTATGTCGCTAGTGTGCGACCGAGAGGCGAGCCCTTCCGATCGCGGTCAATACTTCTCTGCCTTGCCGGCCACCACCCCGTCCTCTCCATAGGTGGAAATGCCCGCCGGCAGGGCCTGAAAACAACCTTTGCGCTCCTGTGCCCGCGCTCTCCAGGTCTCACCCCACGGTCGCTGTTTGGTTGCTCAATTGTGGACTCCTTAATAACTCCCGCGGGAGCATAAGCTTTTCCCATTTTCTCGAAAACTCCGAGCGTGCTTTCCGCCGCGTAAGAACGCCTGTGGAATTTTTCTCAGTATTTCCTTCGTGGCATCGCGATTGCGTTATATTATGAGCGGAGGCCGGATGACGGCATATCAATTCAAATCAGGGGCGCACACCGTGACAAAGCAAAGCGCGCAAGAATCGCTGGTTGCGGCGATGATGCAGCCTGGTTTCTACCCCAAGGTGCCCGGAGAGGTTTCCCATAAAGAGACCCATATCTCGCATCTATTCTTCGCCGGTGAGCTTGTTTACAAGATCAAGAAAGCGATTCGTTTTTCTTTTCTCGACTACTCGACGCTGGCGCAGCGGCGTTATTTTCTCAACGAGGAACTGCGACTCAACCGGCGATTGGCGCCTTCGGTATACTTAGGAGTGATGCCGATTTCGCTGGACGAATCGGGATGGCGGCTCGGCGGTTGGACGGAGCCGGCGGAGTACACTCTGGTCATGCGGCGGTTGCCGGAGCGGCGCATGCTGCCGTTTTTGTTGGAAACGCGCCAGGTCACGCCTGAGCTCATGCACGAGCTGGCCGAAGTGCTGGCGAAATTTCATCAGCAGGCCGAACGGGTCAATGTCGTTTCCAAGCGCGGCGACTACGGGCAACTCATTGAGAAGCCCTGGAACGATAATTTTACCGACCTTGAGCCGCTCGTTGGAGCGGTGGTCGAGGCGGAGACCTTGAGGAGGCTCAAAGAATTCGGCTTGAGCTTTTTTGCCCGCTACCGTGACCTGCTCGGGCGGCGCGCGGCTCAGGGCTGGGTTCGCGACGTGCATGGCGATCTGCACTGTGAGCATGTCTGTTTCGCGCCCGAAGGCGTTCAGATTTTCGATTGCATCGAGTTCAGTAACGATCTGCGCCGGTGCGACTTGGCGTCGGAAATCGCTTTCCTGCTGATGGATCTGGAGTTTCGTGGCGGAAAGGCGCTGGTCAAACCGTTTCTCGCGCGTTATCGGGAATTGCTCGACGTCCCGGATTTGCCCACGCTATTGCCGTTTTTTTCCTGCTACCGGGCTATCGTGCGGGGGAAGGTTCACGCGCTGCGCGGGCGCGAAACCGACGCGTCGCGTTATCTTCGCTTCGCGGCGCGCTACACATGGGCGGAACGGAAACCTTTCCTGGTGATGGTTTGCGGTCTAACGGGCAGCGGCAAATCGACGCTGGCGCGGGAGCTCGGGGAGCGCCTGGATATGCCGGTGATCAGCTCGGACGCGGTGCGTAAGGCATTGGCCGACAAACCGGGAAAGCATATCGTCGCTTACCAGACGGGAATCTATAGTCCGGCGATGACTACAACAGTTTACCGCCAACTTGCGCGCGCAGCGGAGCAGTCCATAGAGGAAGGGTCAGGCGCGATTCTTGACGCCACCTTTATCGAAAGGGCCAAGCGCGAAAAGATTGCCCGAATCGCGGCCAAATATAACGTTCCGCTGTTCGTCGTTCAGTGCCGTGCCTCGGATGAAACCACCGAAACGCGGCTGGCGCAACGAGCCGCCGAAGGAAAAGATTTGTCCGACGGACGCTGGGAGATTTATCTCAAGCAGAAATCCGCTTGTGAGCCGATGGACGAACTCGCCGAGACCAATCGCCTGGTATTGGACACTGAGCAGCCTATTAAGGTATTGGTAATGGATTGCGAGAAATTCTTCCACGCGCGTCTCGCTGTATGAACCGTCAATGCCCGGGAATTCGGATCGCTATCGGCCGAGCCGCTTTTGCGCTGCTGCCGCGGTTACTAATGAGTTCGTTATTTAGAGACTATGTCGCTAGTGTACGACCGAGAGGCGAGCCCTTCCGATCGCGGTCAATGGTTCTCTGCCTTGCCGGCCACCACCCCGTCCTCTCCATAGGTGAAAATGCCCGCCGGCAGGGCCTGAAAACAACACCTTGCGCTCCTGTGCCCGCGCTCTCCAGGTCTCACCCCTCGGTCGCTGTTTGGTTACTCAATCGTGGACTCCTTAATAATAACTGTCGAATTTACGCGTGATACCGATCGCCGGTTGGATTAGCGGAGATGCCGCTTTGCGGCAGCGCGAAACGACGCTGATCTGCACGTTCCGTTCGCTCACTTCTGCAGGGTGGCGACATACTCGGCGATGATTTTTGCTTTCAAGAGAGTCGTCAGCTCGGTATATTTTTCTTTTTCCCGTTCCTTTGCGAAAACCTCACCCCACACAGGCATTTCACGATCGCCGTGACCTTTGACGATGCGGCGGCCATCGATGGTCGCCATCACGTTATCAAGGGGATAAACGCCTTTGTTTTTTTTTCTTACAAGCGTCAAATCAGCAACTTTGATTTTGAGCTGCTTCGCGACGGCTCCGTTCCCGCTGCCCTCAACGCCGTGACAAGAGGCGCAGTACTGGCGATACATTTGCTTGCCAGTATCCGTCTCGCCGGCGCGGGCCGTCGAGCACACAGCCCATAGAAACAAAAGCGGCGAAGTCAAAAGAAAAAGTGTTCTTGTCATTCTCTTCTCCTTGTAAATAGGATCTCAACGTCTTAATTGTCGTCCAAAAGTAACCCATATTTTGGACAGAGGCAAAAACAATGTCTTGCGTCTTCTGAACCCGGATTTCGGAGTTGCGCTCGATAGGAACGGCGAGGCGCAACCCTTCCGTAGCAAAGTCTCAGCCGAAGGCTGATCCGCCTGTGGCGGAGATGCCGTCTGCCTCTAAGCAGACATCGATCAGCGGTGCTCGGATGGGACATTAAAGCTCGTAACAACAAAGTGCGAAAGCGCAAAATGACTTTTTAAATTTTACAGTTGGACGCCTTCGCTACTCCAGGGTTCGACCTCGCTTACCGTCTCCTCAGTCTAACTACGGAATCCGGGCTGAACCAATGCTGCGAAGAATCTACCCGGGCGAATTCGCAGTTCTGACACGGCGATACTACTACCTTCGCAGGTATGAGAACGCACAGCTGTTGGTCCTTGATAATCGTACGCTAATTCCTGGAATTCCCTAAAGGATTATAGATTTAGCCGCCTTAATTGTTGGCACTAAAGCTGCGTTTCACCTTTGGGTGGAAGTTAAAGGAGGTGTTCTATGGCTGATGAGAAAGATCGATTTGGCGATACCATGAGGCTGGTGGAGCGAGCCAAGGAAGATATTTATTTTGCCGAGCGGGACCGCGGGCTGATTGAGAAGCTGCGCGGGCAATTAAGAAAAGTCGACAAAGAAGGCGAGACTCTACGCTGTCCCAAGTGTCCAGGCCGCCTGGAGAGCTACACTTTTCAAGGGTTCATGCTCGACCGTTGCAGCGCGTGCGGCGGCGTCTGGATGGACAGCGGCGAGCTGGACGGGGTGGTAAGAAAGATCAGCCGCGGCCCGCTTGGAAGTTGGATCGATAAGCTCACGGAAAAAATTTAGCGCGGTGGGGGTGAAACAATGAGACCGGCAACCAAAAAATATGACACTCGATACAAAAGGAAGGTCGATTCCGATCGGGACATGTATTTGCCGTGGCTTACGCCAAAGGGCGTAATTCAATGCAGCGGCTGTGGCGCTTTCTATTATCGGCGCCACTGGACGCTTACGCCGCCTGGTGAATTTGGCACCCAGGTGCATGTTCACCCGGTCTTCTGCCCGGCCTGTACCAAAATCAAAGATCGCTATCCGGGCGGCGAACTGCGCCTCGCCGGAATCAACGACACGGAGCGGCGGGAGGTCATACGCATTTTGCGCAACGAGGAGGAGCGCGCGCGAGCGAAAAATCCATTGGA
>DATBLC010000260.1:0-14302 GCA_036555515.1 Binatia bacterium | reverse complement strand
ATCCGCGATCCGGCGATGATCAATTGGGCGATCTGTTACAGCATGCGACCCGACGAAGATGTCGCGATCGTCAAAGGCAAATCTCCCGGCTTGGACCCGTCAACGTATCCGCCGGGCATGGAGACCGAAGAGAAAAGACCGACATCGACTTCCGCACTGCTGATCAACGCGGTGCGGCCTTGGCCCTATACGCCGGTGTCGCTGCCCAAACGAGAGTATATGGAACGCTCCAAGCAGATTTGGGAAGAACTCGAGCTGCCGCCACTCAAGCCGCGTATGCCGTGGTACGGCTACAATCTCGGCGCCTGGAGCCAACAGGACGAAGAAGAAGCGGCGCTGGCTGTTGCAGGGGATTATTTCGTGACGGGGCAGAAACAGACCGGACAGAGGAAGAAATCTTAGACCCAAAGTCACGCACGGCCCATAAGATCTGCAAATCCATTCGTCGAGCCCTCAGAGGAGTGGCGCAATCCAAACTATCGGCGGCTAGGATAACGGCGCGACAGGTAGCGCTGTAACCGATTACAAGATCGACGTCGAAGTTTCAAAATTAAATTGCAAGAAGAGATCAAAATCCTTGCTTCCTCCACGACAGTACAATCGGTTATATCCAGTGCAGTCCGCTGGAAAGGGTGGCTGTTTTTACTGGCATCCTTTTCATGCTACGGCGGTCGGAATGTGCTCTCAGCAAGATTTGTATTTAACATTGTGCCTCGTTGATCGAAACAAAACGCGATGTTCTCAAGGAGATAAACGGCTATGAGAAAAATCTTTGTCCTCTTGGTTCTCACCATCTCAATCCAACTCGTAAGCTTCCAGCACGCATCGCGTATTCACGCTGATACCGTGAAGCTCGTTATAACTTCATTCGATTCTTCCAATGCGCCGGTTTACGTTCCGCATCACACGGCGCTCTATAAGAAGAACGGCCTGAATGTCGACCTAGTCTACATCGGCAGTAGTACGATCGCGTTACAATCCTTGGTTTCAGGGCAGGTGCCGGTGAGTGTCGGCGCGGGGGGAACGGTGATTCGGGCCGCCTTGGGCGGGGCGGACTTGATCATGGTCGCCGGATTTCTACAGACGCTTCCCTATTCGCTGGTGGCAACGGATAAAATCAAGAGCGCGCAAGATTTGAAAGGCAAGACGGTTGGCGTGAGCCGATTCGGATCGGCCTCGGATGATGCTGCACGTCTATTGCTGAAGGCCATCAACCTACAACCCGGTAAAGATGTGGCCATTGTCCAATTGGGTGGATTTGCCGACCGTGCAGCTGCTTTGTCTAAGGGTGCAGTGGCGGCAATCTCTGGACCGCCCGGCACCGCCGAGCTTTTGCCAGGAGGCGTTCATAATCTGGTCCAAACTTCAGATCTGGCAAAGCCTCCGCCGTATCCTTTTATCAATTTGGCGACGACGAAGTCTTACCTGGCGAAAAATCGTGAGACGGTGAAACGTGTCTTGATGGCCCAGATCGAAGGGGTCCATTACATCAAGAACAACGAGGAAGGTACAAGAAAAATCCTCGGCATGATGGCGAAAGGCTCGAGTCCCCGTTATCTGCAGGCGGCCTATACTGCCCTCAAAAAACTCGTCCAAGAGCGGCCGTTGGTCGATCGGGATGGAGTCAGCGAAGTTATCCAACTGGAATTGGCGAAAAAAGAGAACCAGGGTAAAAATCTAAGTTACGAAAACGTGGCGGATATGAGTCTGGTCCAAGAATTGGAACGGGAGGGTTTTCTGAAAAAAGTTTCCGGCAATCAATGACGATGATGAAGGTTTGCCGGTGCCGGCTCACCTCGGAGGCAAGAGTGTTCTCGATCCTCTCTCGGCGCATTTTTCGTCATTGTTTTCCCGTGCGAGACCTACGAGAGTTCGCTTCTTATCGGCTACGCGTCCATTAGTCCGACTCTGACCAGCACCTGGGTAGCTAAAGAATTGCGCTTGTTTGGTTGCTATGGGCATGACGCGGAGATTATTTTTCTCGGTAGCGGCGCAAGCGCTTCTCACCCTGAACTCACAACATTTCAACCATCAACGCTAGTGCTTCGCCGCCGCCGATACAAAGAGAGGCGATCCCGCGCTGCTTCCCGGTATTGCGAAGCGCATGGATCAAGGTCACCAAAATACGCGCGCCGCTAGCGCCGATGGGATGCCCCAAAGCGATAGCGCCTCCTCTGATGTTGACTTTCTCGGAGTCCAAGCCGAGTTTTTTGTTTACTGCTATTGATGCGGCGGCAAACGCTTCGTTTATCTCAAAAAGATCGACGTCGTCTATCGAAAAGCCAGTCTTCGTGAGTACTGCAGAAATCGCCTGTACCGGCGCGATAGTAAACCACTCAGGCTCGCGGGAAGTCCCGCACCACCCGATGATTCTAGCCAGAGGTCTGATTTGGAGTTTTTTCACCGATTCTTCTGCCATGACGACTACGGCCGCCGCTCCATCGCTCACCGACGAGGAGTTTCCGGCCGTCACCGTGCCGTTCTCTTTGAAGGCGGGCTTCAAGCTCCTGAATTTGACTGCCTCGAATTTTTTGACCTCCTCGTCTTCTTGGATGGCCGCACCACTCCCGTTCGCCGGCTTTATGGGAACGATTTCTTGAGCAAATTCGCCCCCGCGCTGAGCCATGCTAGCGCGGTGGTAACTCTGGGCCGCGAAGTCATCCTGTTCGGCGCGGCTGATCTTAAACTCTTCAGCGCATAACTCCGCGCCCATTCCCATGTGAAAATCATTGTCGACGTCCCAGAGTCCGTCCTTGATCATACTGTCGATAAGTTTCCCGTGACCCATGCGATACCCAGCGCGGACATTTTCGACTAAGTAAGGTGCCTGGCTCATGCTCTCCATGCCACCGGCGACAATGATCTCTGCGTGGCCGCCGTGGATTGTTTGCGCGGCCAGAATGACCGACATCAGACCGGAACCGCAAACCTTGTTAATAGTTAAGCAACCCACGGATTTGGGCAGATCCGCGCCAAGGCATGCTTGCCGCGCCGGAGCCTGACCTTGTCCTGCACTCAACACCGTTCCCATGATCACCTCGTCGACAACTGCACCGCTGACAGCCGCTCGCTGCAGCGCCGCTTCAATGGTCAAGCTCCCCAACCTTGGCGCGCTATAACCGCAGAGTGATCCGTTCAAACTCCCGATGGGAGTTCTCACCGCACTAACAATCACTGCTTCCCGCATCTTTAGCCTCTTCGTTAAAAACCCGTTTGTTCTTGTCAAGTTTCTAGCGGCAATTACCGAGCAACGCAACGTTGCCGAGCGGTTATCTCAAAAGGCAAGGATTTGCGACCCTTCCGATGCAGCGCTTTCAGCCATTGACGCTGCTTCCAGGATTCTGCTAGGTTGTTTCGTTATGAGCAATATCGTTGCTTATCCTCGAACATACGCGACTTCTTTGCTCAAGGGGTTAAAGCTGCTGTCGCTGTTTCGCAGCGAGCGAGCAGAGTGGGGCGTCACCGAGATCAGTGTGGCGCTCAAGGTGGCGAAGAGCACGGTGTCGCGAATCGCCCACACATTAGAGGCGGAAGGATTTTTGACGCGCAGCGCCAATCGCGAGCGGTTTCGATTGGGTATCCGCTTATGGGAACTCGGCTGCGTTGCCTTGGACGAAAACTCAGGTTTCCAGGAAAAGGCACGAGCTTGCCTCGAGGCCATGGTGGCTGCTAGCGACGAAAGTGCCCAGGCTGCCATTCTCGACCGGCTCGAAGTCGTATATGTGGACAAGGTAGATGCGCCGCAGTCGTTGCGTCCTTATACCTGTCTCGGAGCTCGCTTTCCGGCACATTGCACCGCGACGGGTCGGGCACTGCTAGCTTTTGCGCCGGATCGGGAAGTCTCCACACTGATCAAGAAAGGATTGCGCCGCTACACCGAGCGCACAGTCGTTGAAGGCGCAAAGCTGCGCGCGGAACTAGCACGCATTAGAAGTCAGGGATACGCCGTTAATCGCGGAGAGTGGCGCTCCGATATTGGTGGAATAGCGGCGCCGGTATCCGATAGGACCGGAGTCGTTATAGGCGCCATAGGCATTACCGTACCGTTATCGCGGTTTCCCAAGAACCCTTCACTCATCATCAAGCAGGTTGTCAAGGCAGCAGGGAGTCTCTCGCGCCAGTTAGGTTGGCTACCAGGCTTGGAGCGCAAGCTGGGCAGTGCCGGTCGATAGCGCTCGCAAACGATGTTTTACGCAAGATTGCAAACAAAGCCAAGGAGGTCTTTATGGAATCAACGCCGAGTCAGTCTGAGCAGGAGTTCAAGAGTCGCTCGACTCGAGAGCTGGCCAATCTTTCCGCGCGTTTTGCCGCCGGCGAAGCGGAAATTGCCGCTAGTTACTTTAGTTGGGCCAAGCGCAGTCGTGACAAGGAGATCCACTGGCTTGAGAAGCAAGCCGGGCGGGAACTTGAAAGTACCTTCACCATGATACGCGAGGTCATGGAGTGTGTCGGAAGAGATTTGGGACGGCAGGGCAGTTTTTGGGTTGATACGATTCCTGAAGGTCTTGACCGGCATTGGCTGGAAGAAATGCTGGGTAAAATCAAACAGGAACTCAACCATGGCAATTATTGCGTCGATATTCTGGAGTGGCTTACCGGCGAGCGCGTCGATATCAAAGAAGTTGTCCGGCGCTACAACCGATGGAATCCAGATCCTACCCTGCCAAACAATGAAGAGTGGTGTAAGTTAGCTAAAGTTTTTTGCGACCAGGAACAGCGCAAGGAACGTTGGGCCTGGATCATCACGTCTCAAGGGCTGCTCGAAGGCGGCAGTTGCGGTCTATTCTACGCCGCGAGCAAACTCTCCGGAGACGAGCTCAACCGAAGAATCGCCCGCGCTTTTCAGGTGGTTTTAAACGATGAGCGCGGTCACGGGCCTGCCAATGTCTTGGAGATCACCAAGGTCATCAACAATGAAGAGGAGCTATCCGGAGCGAAAGAGATGCTCATAGAGCGCGGTACGCAGAGGCTCAGGATGCGCAACGAACAATTCAGCCATCCCCTGACCGACCAGCGAATTAACGAGATCGCGACAGGCAAAATCGAGCTTGGTGTGACCAAGGAAATCTGGGGCGAATCCCTTTATCGCTATCTGAACGCGGCCTGAACTACCGCTGCATGACACGCCTCAACGAAGGGGGTTGACTGGTGCAGATTTCTGAAAGCGTTAGCGCTGCAAAGCCGCGTGTCGTTCGAGCGGATGCCGTCGGTGATCCTATCGGCAGGGCGATTGCAGCCGCATTCGAGGCGAACCAAAAAATGCTTTCGGAAGCCGCCTCTAAGAAAATCCTGGCGGACCAGGGCTTCGCGGTCGTTGATGGCAGGCTGGTACAGAGCGCCGCTGCCGCGGCGCGGGCTGCGAAGGAATTGAGTTACCCGGTGGTTTTGAAAGCGTCGGGTCCGGGCATCGATCACAAAACCGATCTCGGTTTGGTCCATAGCGATCTGCGCTCGCGCACCGCGTTGGCGACGGCGTACAAGAAAATCCACGCCGCACTTTCACGGTACGCTTTGTTGCACTCATCGGACGGCATGCTGGTCGAGAAATGCGCCGCGCCGGGCACGGAAATGATTTTGGGTTTCCGACGCGATTCGGTGTTCGGTCCGATGGTCCTGTTAGGGACCGGCGGCATATTCACAGAAACGGAGCGGGACGTCTCCTTTGGTGTGGCGCCCGTAACGGCCCAAGAGGTCTGGCGCATGCTGCGTCGGCTGCGTTTGTTCTCATTGCTCGCGGGAGGCCAGCGCGGACTATCGGCAAGCGATTTGGATTCGATAGTTCAAGCGGTCCTCGCGCTTGTGGGCCAAAATGGTTTCGCGCTTGCCGTGGAAGAGTTCAGAGAGATCGATCTCAATCCCGTCCGGGTCTATCCCGATGGTTATTGTATTCTCGACGCCAAGATTTATCTCCAACAAACGCAAGAGCAGCGGCCAACAACATTACAGCCAACCTCCGATTCCGAGGTTCTCGCTCGCTTCCGGCCGCTGTTCTACCCCAAGGCCGCCGCCTATGTGGGTGCATCGCCAAGCGGCGCTAATATGGTGAGCCGCATGATGAAAGCCAGCCGCTCCTTCGGCTTCGACGGTTCCCTCTACCCCGTTCATCCGAGTGCCGACGCAGTGAACGGATTGCGCGCCTATCGAAACCTCGCGGAGCTGCCAGAGACCGTTGATTTTGCCTGTATCGGCATTGCTGCTGAAAATATCCCGAGTCTGCTTTCCGCATCCGCCGGCAAGGTAAAGTTCGCCCATGTGCTATCGAGTGGCTTCAGCGAGCTAGGGGAGCATGGTCGATACTTGGAAGCGCAGCTTTTGTCCGTCGCCAAGCAGGCCGACATCAGGATTCTCGGACCTAATTGCATGGGGCTGCACTGTCCCGAGGGAAAAATCACCTGCATCGATCACGCCTCGGTCGCGGCTGGAGGGATCGGGTTCGTATCCCAGAGTGGAGGTTTTGGGACCGACGCAATCCGGCGGGCCAATGCATTAGGCCTCGCCTTCAGCAAAGTGGTTACGGTCGGCAACAGTATCGACTTGGAATGCAGCGATTTCATCGAATATTTTGCCGCCGATCCTTCGACGGATGCAATCTTGGTGTACGTCGAGTCTTTTAAGGACGGGCGCAGATTCTTAGACGTTAGCCGTATCGCTGCCGCACGTAAGCCACTATTCGTTTTGCGGGGCGGCCTATCCGTTCAGGGAAGCCGAGCGGCTGAGGGCCATACGGGACGCTTGAGTGGTGGTCGCGAAGAATGGTTCGACTTGCTGAAACAGGTGGGCGCGGTTGCGGTTGATTCTTTTGAAGAGCTGATCTATGCCGCAGTGGTCGTTCAGCAGCGGCCATTGGCGAAAGGGCCCAGAGTGTTGCTCTGCGGCCAAGGAGGAGGCGCTTCGGTGGTGGCAACCGATTGGGCCACCCGCTCTGGCTTAACGGTCCCGCAACTCGACCAAGAAACGCTGGCGCAGGTTGAGGCGATAAAATTGCCGCCCGGAACCTCGCGCAACAATCCCATCGATGCTCCGGTAGGAACGTTGCAGGTGGAAAACGGCGAGTTATTTCAGCGGTTGGTTGATCTGGTCTGCTCTCCGGAACGTTTCGATGCCGCGATCCTGCACATTAACCTGCAGAATGTCGTTTCCTATGTGCCCGAGCCGACTAAAGTCATCGAGAGGTTTGTCGCTACGGCGGTGTCCGCCAAAGAGCGTGGTCTTTTCGTTGTTTTGGTGCCACGTACGAGCGGCGAACAGTTCCTCGAACAATACCGCGCCCTCGCGGTCAAGCTTGCTTGGGACCACAAACTTCCCGTACTGCCCGAAATCAAAGATGCTCTCACCGCGCTTGCTGCGGCCAATCGATATGCGCGGCCAGATAGATAAAGGCTGCAGAGTCGAAGACCCAGAAAGGAAAAAGCATGGCGCTAGTTGATTTCCGGAAGGAAGACGGCATTGCATTCATTACCTTAAATCGTCCCGAAGCGTTGAACGCTATGAATGTCGCGATGTGGGAGAATCTAAGTCAGGTATGGAGTGAGTTTCGTCTCGATCCCGACGTTCGGGTGGCGGTTGTCAACGGCGCTGGGGAGAAAGCGTTTTGTACCGGTCTCGACTTGAAAGACTTCGTTCGTTACGGGGATCCTCGGGTGCGCGATTTTTGGAATAGTGACGATCCGGCTGATCTCGGGCGCGGCGCACGGATTTGGAAACCGATGATCGCGGCGGTCCATGGTTTTTGTCTAGCGGGGGGATTTGAGATCGCCCTAGCCTGCGATATTCGGATCGCGGCTGATAACGCGATTTTTGGTTTTCCTGAAATCCAACGAGGCTTTTTTCCTGGGACAGGAGGTACAGTTAGATTGCCGCGCATCATACCTCAAGGCATCGCATTTGAAATGCTGTATACCGGCGAACCGGTTAGTGCCGGAGAAGCCCATCGGATCGGATTGGTCAATCGGATCGTAGCGCAGGGAGAATTGTTAACCTGCGCGACCGACATGGCGCGGAAGATCGCGTCTGGACCACCCTTGGCCATACGCGCGATAAAAGAGGTGGTCCTGCGCAGCGAGGGAATGTCGTTTATGGAGGCGATTCGCCTGGAGGCGAGTCTAAGAGCCCTCGTCGGGCATACGCAAGATGCCAGTGAAGGCCCGCGGGCCTTTATGGAAAAACGCAGTCCAAAGTTTACGGGGCGTTAGCGGGATTCTGAGATGAACGTTCAGCCGGTGATTCACTTACGAGCAACAGGCAAATCAAAACCGTAAGTTACCAATACTGGATACACAGACGTAATATCGGATTTTTTTAAATCTTTTCTCAGATAGCATGGATTACTTCGCTCTAACCTCTTACCAGGCGCTGTACTTCGCTGGAGTGTTCTTTCTGGCTTCTTTCGTCAAAGGAACCAGCAGCTTTGGCTATTCGCTCGTGGCAACTCCGCTGCTCGCCTTATCGGTTGGTTTGAAACAGTCCATCGCCACGCTGATGCTGCCAAATCTATTGATGGACCTGATCTTTATCTGCCGGCGGGGAGGAGTAAAGCCGCGCCAGCTGGCCGATTTAAAATGGTTCTATGTCGGCGCATTTCCGACGATCTATCTCGGGACGAAAATTGTCGTTACCGGCTCTCCGTCTTTTTTGCTTTTTTTTCTTGGCTGCACGACGTTGGCGTACGTCGCGCTCAGCGCGCTTCGCGAGCCCATAATGCTCGAGAAGGGAACCCACCCGCCCCGTGACGCGTTTCTGGGCGGGCTCTACGGCGGTTTTTTGGGAGTAACCAACGCCGCAGGTCCGGTGGCGGCGATTTATCTCACGGCCCTCGGTCAAACCAAATCCGATTTCGTGAAAAACTTCGCGCTGATTTCACTTTTAACCAAGGCGGTGCAGTTATCAAGTATTAGTTACTATCAGATTTTGAGTGTGCAAACCGCCCTACTGTCTTTGCTCATGTTGGTTCCCTTGGGCGCCGGTTTCCTAGCAGGGATCAAAATGCAAGATCAACTTTCGGAAAGCCAATTCAACCAAATCATACTGCTCATGCTTGCGGCGACGGGTATAGGGTTGATTTGGCAAGCGTCCGGTGAGCTGTTGGGAAATATTTGAACCGAGGCAGCCGCGAGACTGAACTATAAAAGGACGATTGACAGAAACGTTAATGTCATGGCGCTAGCCATTAGCGACGAAGAGATTACCCAGTTGCTCTCCATGAGTGATGCCGTGGGAGTTCTGCGTCAAGCCTATCGCGAGATCGCCGACGATGTGGCCGTGAACAGTCCGCGAGTAGATCTTGCGGGGTTAACCCAAAAGGACGACGCAGACGCCCGACAAGGCAGCGTTTACTTGCTTAAAACCATGTCCGGGATCACGACTCGCTACGCTTCAGTGAGACTGCTGAGCGAGCATATCCGCTTTAGCGAAGGCCAAGGCGGCAAGATGCGGCGCGAGCGCGCAAAGCCGGGAAAATACAGTCCGACGCGTGGTTCCATTCTTTTGTTTGATCGCAGCAGCGCCAATCTAGTGGCCGTCCTGAGCGAAGGAGTTATTCGCAACATGCGCGTGGGCGCCGCCGCGGCTTTGGCCGCGGAGTCTCTCGCGCTTGGCACTGCCGACGTGGTCGCGATTATTGGATCAGGGTTTATGGCGCGTGCTCATCTCGAGGCCTTGTGTCAGGTTCGTCCGATCGAGCTCGCTAAAGTCTATAGCCCGTCAACGGAGCATCGCGAGAAATTTGCGGACGAGCTACGAGAGACGTTGGGAATCAAAATTAACGCAGTGGAATCTTACGAGGATGCCATTTGTGACGCGGCCATCGTTGCTCTCACCACAAACTCGATTGAGGCGGTATTTCGAAGGCAAGATGTCAAACCACGGGTTCATGTCAGTTGCGTCCGACATGGCGAGATTGACGAGGAAAGCTACCGGACGTTTGACAAAGTATACCTCAATGCCAAGGACGTCTCGGGGATCTCCTATCGCATTGCCGGGCTCCCAGAGGGTCATGCTGCGCCAGATTTTCTGGTTAAGAATTATCAACAAGGCTATCCCGGCGATGACATGTTCTGGAGGAATCTTCCGGATCTCGTCGACCTTGTGAGCGGGCGAGTTCTCGGCCGCCAGTCATCGCACGAGACCACCTGCTTCGACAACTCGACGGGTTTTGCAGTTCAGTTCACCGCGATGGCAGGACGCGTTTATGAATTGGCCGTGGAAAAGGGAATGGGAACGGGGATCCCTGACAACGTCTTTCCCAGTCTATAATCGCAACGGAGAAAACGAATGGCCGCTGACTTAAGAGAACATATCCGGCTGTTGGACAAGCATGGTCAACTGTTAAGGGTGACCCGACCGGTAAACAAAGATACCGAACTTCATCCGCTGGTGCGTTGGCAATTTCTCGGCCTGCCGGAACGGCAACGAAAAGCGTTTCTCTTCGAAAATATCGTCGATTCGAAAGGCCGCAAATACACTTCGCCGGTCTTGGTCGGGGGTTTAGCCTCCAACGAAGAGATCTACGCTTTGGGTATGAATTGTACCCCGTCGGAAATTTTTTCGAAGTGGTCGAGAGCCGTCACGCATCCTCTCGATCCCGTCATGCGGGCCACCGGACCTGCCAAAGAAGAGATCCATCAAGGTCAGGATTTGCTGCAACACGGAGGATTAGACGAGTTTCCTATTCCGATCTCAACGCCGGGATTCGATAACGGCCCTTATTTCACCGCCTGTCACTGGGTCACGAAGGACCCCGAAACCGGACTTCGCAATATCGGGAACTACCGGGCGCAGATCAAAGGGCCGACCAAAACCGGCGTCTATCTAATCAGCGGGCAACAGGATCTCGCGATCCACTGGAACAAATGTAACGCCCGAGGCCAGCCGTTGGAAGCGGCTGGCATCATCGGTGTCCCGCCCTGTCTTTCCTATGTTTCGGTTCAAAAAATTGGCTATGGCGTTGATGAGTACGCGGTGGCGGGCGCGATCCAGGGAGAGCCGCTGGAGCTGGTCAAATGTGAAACTGTCGATATTGAAGTACCGGCCAGCTCGGAAATCGTTATCGAGGGAATCATCAGGACCGATCTTTTGGAGCCCGAAGGGCCGTTTGGTGAGTCCCATGGATACATGGATCCGCGAAGTCTCAGCCCGGTATTCGAAGTGCGTTGCATCACGCATCGCAAAAAACCTCACTACGTGAGCATCTTGAGTCAGCTCACACCCAGCGAATCGAGCAAGATCAAGCATCGTGGTTGGGAATCGCTGGTTTTGGATCACCTCCGCAATCACTGCAATCTGAAATGCGTAACGCGCGTCGGCATGCACGAGCCGCTGGTCAATTTGCGGCAGTTTATCGTGGTCCAAATGACCAAGACCAACAAGTTTGAGCCTTGGCAGGCTATGCAGGCCGTTCTGGGTTACCGCTACGATCTCGGCAAAGTCGTCATCGCCGTAGATGACGACATCGACCCGGAAAACTTCGCAGCTCTGAATTGGGCGATCTGTCACCGTGCCCAACCGCATCGGGACGTGCGAATCATCACTGGCCGGCAGACCGTCCACTCTCCGATAAACTTGATCCTGCAGCACGGCCATGTCGAAGGTTACGACGATGAGGACTCCGCGCTTTTGATTGACGCCACCAAAAAAGAGGCCTTCCCGCCGGTTTCGCTGCCGGCTAAAGAATATATGGAAAACGCCGCGAAGATCTGGAAAGAGATGGAGCTCCCGGCGGTCAATTACCAGGCCCCCTGGCATGGCTACTCCTTGGGATATTGGCCGAAGGAGTTGGGCGAGGAGGCGCGGCTCGCGGCCGCCGGTGAACACTACCGCACCGCCATCAAACTCGCCGAGCGAGCGATTCCTGTCGAGCCCGGTGAAAGGTTGCAAGATGTGCGCAAGCGGTGGACGCCGTGACGCAATGAACAAGCAGACCTGCCACGGCAAACTTCAGCCAGCTTTCCCGGCGCGGTGGTTGTCCCCGATAGCCCTAAAGCATGGATCTTAATGCAACCTCTCTGCTGGTGTCCCTCTGCCTTTTGGCGGCCGCGTTCTTAAAAGGAGCGACGGGTCTGGGTTTTCCGCTCATTGCGACGCCGGTCCTGACGTTTCTACTCGATATCCGCAGCGCCGTAGTCGTTCTCATTATCCCGAGCATGTTCATGGATATCACGCAGATCTTGCGCGGCGTGTTCCCTGCCGCGCTTCTCAGACGAGTTTCAGGATTGGTCGTCTTGGGTGTAATCGGAGCGTTTATCGGCACCGCGTTTTTGGTTTCGCTGCCGTTGTGGGTTTTGAATCTGGGCTTGGGTGTGGTTGTTCTTGTCTTCGTTGCGACCCATTTAATTCAGCCCGCTTTTCAGATTTCCACCAACGCGGAAAAACTTCTCTCCCCTTTGGTCGGATTCGTCGCGGGATTCTTAAACGGGATGACCAACGTTTCCGGGCCGGTGCTGGCGATGTATTTTTATAGTCTCAAACTGCCCAAAACCGAATTCATCAAGGCTGTCTCGGTTATTTTTTTCATTGTCAAATGCGGCCAAATCGCGGCGCTGTCGACCTGGAATCAATTTACTTGGCCGCTTTTCCAGCTCTCGCTCGTTGTGATCGCCCTGATTTGCATCGGCTTTTACGCTGGTCTAAAGATTCAAGATCGCGTCAATCAGCGGAGCTTTAATCGGGCGCTGCTCGTCATATTGTCATTGATTGGAATTTCTTTGATCTACCGGGCACTCTGATAGCCTCGTGCGATTCGGTGCGGAAGCAAGGTTTCGTCTCCGATGCGGCGGCGGCGCTTTGGACTGGATATGGTGGATGCGAAGCGTCAAGGGACTTTCCCCAATCGAGCCTACAAAGCTTTTTGCGCGTTGTCCTCCGGAGTCGCTTTTGTTTTCAAATCAAAGTCATTTGCTAGTTCCGTTCGCTTGAAATGGACGTAGATCTGACAACACTCTTGGTCTCACTTGCTTTGCTTTTTGCGTCTTTTGTCAAAGGCGCCACCGGGCTGGGCTTTCCTGTAATCGCTACGCCGACTTTGGCACTACTCTTGGATATTCGTACAGCGGTGACCATTCTCATTATTCCGAACCTCGTGATGGACGCGGCGCAAGTGACACGGGGCGGCTTTCCCTTCGTTTTATTACGAAGATTTGCCGGCTTAGTTTTGCTGGCGATCATCGGCGTCTTCCTCGGTACAAAGATTCTTGTCACGCTGCCGCTATGGGTTCTCAATTCCTGTCTCGGCATCATGGTGCTATCGTTTGTCCTTTCGACCTGGCTGCAGTTAGAAGTCACAATTTCACCCCGCATGGAAAAGCTCCTGTCGCCGCCAGCGGGACTGATCAGCGGTTTTTTGAACGGTATGACCAATGCCGGTGGTCCATCGCTGGCCATCTATCTGTATAGTCTAAAGCTGCCGAAAAGGGATTTCGTAAAGTCGATCGCCACGATCTTTGTTATCATGAAGGCGACGCAGCTTGCGGCGGTTTCGACGTGGAATCTCTTAAACTGGAATACCTTATCGCTCTCATTACAAGTGACTCTGCTCATCTTGCTGGGATTTTATGTCGGGTTAAAAATTCAGGATCGGGTGAATCAGCAAACATTCAATCGCGGTCTACTTGTCCTCTTGTTCGTTATCGGAACGACCCTCATCTTACGGGCGCTCGTGCAGCGCGCGTGACGGGTCCCTTGGCTCCAGAGGATTCGCGCTGGTTGAATCGTCCTTCTTGCTGCTTTCTTTGCTGTGAAAAGGAAGATTATTGCCGAGGACAGACGACACTGGGCTTTCGCCCAATCGATTCATCGAGGACATCGGCTAGCAGTTGGTATCGCGCGACCAAGGTTAATGTCTTGCGAGTATCCCATCGCACTCAACTCCGAAGCTACCTACAGAGCCGGCGCGTAGAGATTGTCCGGCAGGCCACGAATGTAGTCGACGGTTTCTTTAAGCGAAATGACGTCGGCGTACTTCATGGCCATATCGAAGAGATTGATCTTGTGGGAGGCTTGGCCGCGGTCGAAGACGCATTCCTCTACCACCGACACTTTCATGTTGTAGGAAAAAGCGTCGATCACGCTGGCGCGCACGCAGCCGCTCGTGGTGGTCCCGGCGACAAGCACGCTGTCGGCGTGCACTTCGTTCAGCATACTCATTAGCGGCGTGCCGAAAAACGCGCTAGGTTTTTGTTTCCGCACGACCATATCGCCGGGTTGTGGAGCGATTTCCGCGACGATGTCATTGCCCTTGTCCCAAGCCTCAGTCATGTCTTCGGAGGACCGGCTGTTTTTTGCTTGCCAGCGCCCGAACGCCACCGTGTTG
>DATBLC010000259.1:0-9451 GCA_036555515.1 Binatia bacterium | reverse complement strand
TCGGAATTTAATTGTTTTGGCAGTCAATTTCTCAAACGGTGGCGTCCCGGAGACACGATCTTATGGTGCTTCCTGCTTCATTACCCTGCCCGATCATTCGACCGACTTCCTGCGCATGCTGATCGCCGGAGTTGCCCACCGGCGGCGGTCGCCGCACGGCAGTAAACTGCGCGCTTTCCGTCCAAGCCGCCCTGATCGCGCTATGAGAAAGCGTCTCTTAATCTTGTTAGCCTTCAGTTTTCGTCAATGCGGCGAGAGCCATTCCTATATAGCGTTTGACACGTTCATCGTCTTCCTTCGACCGGCGTGCACGAAGCGCGGAAATCGCAGCTTGATCGCCGATATGTGCAAGAGCTTCTGCGCTGGCCCACCTTTCAGCCGGCTGGTCGCTTTCGAGAGAATTCAGCAGCAGGTACAGTGCCGCGTGGTAGCGCATCAATCCGAGAGCGTAGATGGCACCGGTCCGGACATTGATTGGCTGACCCATGTCTCTCGCAAGACCCATAAGTTTCGTACCTAAGCTGTTGCGCAACTCCTCAGGGATATCATGGTCGTAAGCACTGTTGCCCACGGCATCGGCGGCGGCCGCCATAACCTCGGGATCCGGATCACTCAATGCCGCAAGCAGCGCGGGCAGGGCCTCGGGATCGCCCAGGGAAGCGAGCAGGTTACATAGGACGCGACGCACATGTGCCGACTTGGCTGACTCCAATGCGGTGCACACGCGGTTGATCTTGTCCGGCAGATCCAGATCGAAGATAAGCTGTCGGCCGTCTCGTCCGCGTTCCTGAATGAGTTGAATGATCTCTTCGGGTGAAGGCCATTCAGCCATGTTTGCCCTCCGTTCCACTGACGAGCAGAAACACGCACATCAGTTGGAATCCTAGCACAGATCAATGCGTGACGGTCCCATCCGAGCCGACATTGATGTGGCCGCCATCCGGCGTTTGTACATCCCATTCAAAGAATCTTCCTGTCCGCGCCTTGGTACGGTCGACTTGCCAAACATTGCCTTCGCTGTCCAGGTAACCAGGTTTCTCCCCCGGCGCCTGCACTACTTCTTCTGGTCCCGGGCTCACATATGGGTGATCGCCGGAGTTTGGCAACATGTTTTTCGGGTATTTTAGATGGGGTCGCGGGACCACGGCTCCTTCTGGTGGATTGACCTCGTTGTTGATTCTTTCTTCTAGCTCCTGAGCTTTGGCGCGGACATCATCGAGCGCCTCCCGGACTTCGTCGATCGATGCGGGATCATTCAGTTCCTTCGCGGTGGTGGCGTTTCCTTCGGCTTCTTTTAGGGACGGCTCGAGTTCTCGAATGCCAGCCTCGACCTCGCCTTTTAACGCGCCATTGGTCTCCTGCAACGTCCTGGCATTTTGCCCCATCGTCTCCTTGAGCTTGCCAAGCGCCTCCTTAGCTTGCTTGGTCACTTCCTCCAGCTTCGAGAGTTTGGTAGCGAGATCTTCCCCAGCCATCTTCTGCTTGCGGGCTTCCGACAGTTCTTTCTGTAGCGCCTCGACTTTGTCGGCCTTGGCCTGGGCCTCGGCCGTCCCCTCGGCATCCGCCAGCTTCTTCTGGAAGTCCTCGCTTCCTTTGATCTCTTCCCCGTACTTAAAACGGAGTTCTTCGCAGGTTGTGCAAATGATAATACGGCCATCTTCGAGTACCTTGATCTTATGACCGTCGGCTGTCGTCCGCTCTGCGGCGACGCCCTCCTCCAGTCCGGCTTGTGGCCGGGGTTCGGGCTCAGCCGGCGGCTTGACCTCTTCCGTCTGTGGCGGCTTGACCTCCTTTGACGGCGGCTTGGGCTCCGCGGCCGGCTTGCCTTCGGTGACCGGCTTGATCTCCTCGGCCGGCGGCTTGACTCCCGCTCCTCCCGCTCTTCCGGCCTTGACCGTCCGAACGATCGCTGCCACGAACTCCGAAAGGAGCCACAAAATCGCGACCAGCACCGCGGCTGCCGCCATGCCGATCAGGCTTGCCGCAATTTGTTCGTAGTCGCGGTTCTTCTCTTCTTCCGTTTGTCTGGCAGTCCGCAACTCCACGATCAGCTTGATGACCGAAATGCTTTCCGCCGCGAAATACGACGCCAATAAGCCGAGGCCGATGGCGCCCGCCAGCTCTAATCCGGCCCATGCGCCGGCCAGCGCACCCGGAATTGCTCCCACGCCCCCGGCCGCGGCGCCGGCAATGCCTCCGCCCACGGCGCCGACGATGACCAGAATAATAGTCAGATAGCCCAGGAGCAGCATGAAGACGTTGTTGAGCCGTCTCCAGAGCGCCAGCGGGAAATCCAGGAGAATTAATACATTGGACCAGACGTCGTGAAAGAAACCCGCGGGATCGTCGAGAATGTTGCGCGGCGTGAAAAAGTTGGCCGCGGCACTGGCCCAGTCTTTACTCCAGAGATCGGAAAATTCATGTCCGATGGCGCGGATGGTGGCGGGCGGCCAGAACATGTTGACAAACGACTCCCACAGCATCTTGCCGAGATCCAAGCTCGCCCACGCCTTTTTGATCGCTTCGATGATGCCTCGATCCGCTTCTTCAGAACTGGCCGTGCTTCTCTTTGGCTTTGCAGTGGAAGCTTGTCGTTGAATAATTCCGCCACCAGCAGCAGAAGATTCACCGCCTTTGAAATTCTCGCGCAGCTTTTCCTGCCCCAGCTCTATGGCTTTCGGAGGAGCCTCGGAATTCAATTTGGCCACCAGCTGGTCGATGATGGGCCGGACAAAGCCTTCCGGATCGTCGGCAATTTTCTTGACGAACTCCCAGGCTTGTTTGATCGCTCTGACCGTGTCGATGACTTTTTGAATGGCGTAGGAAATGACTTTTTTAACGAAGCTGTCGACGGACTTGATAATGCCGTCGGTAAACGCTCGCAGTCTCTTCAGCGTATCGGAAATGAAGGCCCGAATTTCCTCCCACAGCGAGCGAATGTCGCCGAACAGCTCCCGGGCTTTCCTTTGCACAACCTCCGGCAGTTGTCTAAACGGCCAGCTGTCGAGAATTGATTCCACGTCGTCGAACCGCGCGGTGACGAACGCCGAGGCACTCTCCCACAGGCCGGTGCCAACTTTGAAGACGCCGTCAATGACCGACTTGATGCCGTTCCAGACCAGGGAAGCGCCACTCCTGAGCGCGTTCCACGCCGTCGCCAGCAGATCCGCATTCATGGTATTGAACGCGGACGTGATCAGACTCACCGGCGAAGTGATGTGCGCCAGCAAATTACTTAGACCGGTTCGCACCGAATCGAAGGAAGAGTCGGCAAATTCCTTGATTTCGGCGTACTTGCCCTTCAACCAATCGATGCCCGCCCCGATCAGATCCTTGATCTTCTCGAAAACCCATTCAAAACCGGCGACCACCTTGTCCTTGACCCAGGCGGCGCTGTCGACCACGGCGTCTTTAGCGACACCGGCCGCGGTTTTGATGCCCTCGATGCTGGGATCGAACTCGTAGTCGGTAAATGGAATGCTAAAGTTGTACCAGGCGCGCTGAATAGCGGCGTCAGTTTTTGAATTGCGGCTTTCAGTCTTTACGGTTTGTTTTTGGGTATGGAGAGCGCTCACGCCTCGTTGCACTGAAGGCGTGAGCTCATGCGCTTGAAGAACCGGTTTTTTTTGCAGGTCTATAAGCGCGTATGATACTTCTCCCGTCCCGTCCTTTTGTGATTTCTCATTAGAAGAGCGATGCGCCGGGAGCGCTACGCCGCGGTACGCGCGAGCAGCGCCGCAAGCACTCTGGGAGTCGGATTTAACGAGGTCGTCGGAAGATTGCGCGCCGCCGGCCAACCCGTTCATCTCCCCTTCGACTCCGGAGATTGCCACCTCGTCCGCATCACGTTGCCGACGTTCGTTGAACACTCGCTGGACGAAGCGGTTGCCGTACCGGCGCTGCAATTGCAGAACGTAGTGGCGGGAGCGCGAAGTTTCACAACGATCAGTGTGGTTTAGACGTCCCGGTTGAATTCGCGGGAGCGGAGCACCGCTTGGTTGAGACACCAGTTGCGCAGCCGAGATTCCTTTTTGTGCGACGGTTTCCTGATTGGTCTCATGCTCCGAGGCTTTTTGCGCCTCAGTGGTCTTCGCTTCGACGGTGGGTGCGAGCTCTCTTGTGGGCACTGCCTATCTCGCTCGTCATGGGTGGTTACACTGCGGCTAATCTCTCTTCCGAAGGCCTTGCGCCCCTGAAATCGCCTGATCCGGTTTCACTGCAATTTTCAAATTTCTCGCACACTGCTGCTCTTTTCTTCCCTTCCTCGGTCATCTATCCGTGCAATCCGCCGCATCGCTCTCAACCCTGGCGATTGCCAACCTGTCGGCATCCGGCGCATTCGCCGTTATCCGTTGCACTTCCCTTGGGGTTCCATCTCCGATTATTTCGACCGGTTCACCGTGGGCTTTGGCATGAAGGACCGTAGTCGTTGTTTGCGCACGTCGCTCACCTGGGCCGATGCCAGGATCTCTTCGAACTCCTGCCAGTCCTCGCGTGAGCCAGCGTATTTCTCGCCCAGCAACCGCTCGACGGCGGCCGTAGCGCGTTCATCGATGCGCCGAAGCAGGAGCTGGACGCGATAGCGCTCGGCGTGATCCTTGCTCGCCTTTAGTGCCTGCTCGTACTCGGCCCGCGCGACTGGATCCGGAATCGCCGATGGACTGACGCCGGAGGGATAAGCTATCCCGCGCGATGGCGGCGGGATGACCCCGGTCACCGGCACTTCCTTCGGATCCCACTGCGGATCAATGTTTCCGTCCAGCGCTGCGAAGAAAAATAGCCAGAGCGCAAGTCCCCGCTTGCGCGCCTCGGTGTCCCCGGCCGGCACTCCTTGCTCGGCTGCCTCGATCGCTTCCAGCGCCTCCTGCACCAACGCAGGCTCCCGCTCGTTTTGGAATGCAGCGAATTTCTCCGCCACAAGTTTATCCGTCAGATCCATAAAACTCCCGTTCTGCTTTGCTCGCCTCGCTGGCGTGAAAGCGGAAACAAGCGTTGCCCGATCAGCAACAATGCAAAGTGCCTGGCCCGCGCAATTGGCCTCTCCCCGCGTATCAGAACGCGCTGGTCGCGGCGGTAACCGTGGTGTCCCCGTGGGCCCCGGCCTTGTCGGTAGTCAACGCGGAAGCGTCGGCGGCCAGGGTATGCACTTGATCCACGGTGGCGAATCGATGAAACGAACCGCTACCAACCTTGTATTCGTACGGGATGGCAAAACTGAGACTCCCTGGTGTGAACGGTGCGGTGCCGCCACAGTGACCTGAGTATACGGTATCCCGGGCGTTGGTCTGTGTCCCTTTGCCGGCGACTACCGTATTACTGAGTGTAAGGGTCGCTGGAGAGGCGTCGTGGCTGGCCCCGCTATGACACGAGTAGGTTCCGCTAGTAACCGCGCCGATGTCAACCTCGTGATACTGCACATTGCTAAAGTTGACATTGTCCGGCAGGAGGAAGGGTCGCGTTTGTATCCCCGAGTCCGGAAAATCCCTTGTGTGCTTGATGCCCGTGCCCGTGAAGCGATCCATATGCACGCCGGAGGGGGCAACCACTGTGAAGGTGATCGTCGCGGTTCCGCCCGTCACCGTGACCGTTTGCCCGGTGTCCGGTGCCGTAAGCTTGACAGTAGCGCCGGTGGTAGCCGACAACGTCCCGGCGGTGGTAGACCATGTCACACTGCCAGCCGAATGCGTCAGATCGACCTCCTCGCCTACCCCGATCGTGGTCCGCGTCCGAGCCCCGGGCGACGTGGCTACAGTTTGGCTCGTAATAGTGGCTGGTGTCGGGCCCGGCGGCGTTGGTCCAGGTGGTGTCGGTCCGGGTGGCGTTGGCCCCGGCGGTATCGGGCCAGGTGGTGTCGGTCCCGGCGGCGTCGGCCCCGGTGGTGTCGGGCCACTGAACCGGGCATCGAGCGCCCCCATAGTCTCCGGACCCACCAGACCGTCTACCGCTATCGTGGAGGCTCTTTGAAAGTTTCGAACGGCGGTTTGCGTCTCACCGCCAAAAATTCCATCAACACCGAAGTTTGGTAGCGGAAATCCAGCGTCCACCAACGCTTGCTGCAACTTGCGCACCGCATCCCCTCGTGACCCAAACCTCAGAAGCCGCTCATTATCGAAACAGGCTTCCAGCACCGGGTCACCGGAAAACCGCGGAGAGCTTAAGTCATGACCATCGCCGATCCGACGCTGAATCAACGAAGAAAAGAATTCGCCGCCTGTCCCCCTACTCCGCTCGCCTCCCGTCGATACACCGCGCGCTGCGCGCGTTCGGTGAAGATCTATAATCTTACCCTGAGGGGTGAGGCGCTTGGCTTGAATCAACTGCGCTACTCGCTGGTTGCCCAAAACCCGTTGCAATTGCAGGATGGGGGATTGGAACTCCAGGTGAGATGACCGGGCGGAATCTGAGCGCGATTCGCGCCGCGCGATCCGCCGTTTGCGCTTTTTGACCGATCTTCTCAGACGTTGCCGAGCCATCATCGTCACATGCGTACATTCGGCGGGACGGCCATTTCCGCACCGAAGCCCTCAAACCAGGGCTTCGGACAGCCAATATCCGCGTGGTCGCTTGTCTAATCCCCCAGCGTCCTTGGAACAGCTGCCAGATTTTTGTCCTTACTAGATATTCTAAGTCGGCTTTTCTTCCTCTTCTTCCATCTGCCGCGAAATCTTATCGTCGTGATATTTGCCTTGCAGCTTTTCCTTATCTTCTTCCGGCAGCTGCCGGTGAATCGATTCCGCCGGATATGATGCGCTGCTGCCCTTCGACTCCTGCTGCATCACAGCATGCGCCATCCGATCCGCTTCTTGCTCGTATTGGTCGCCGGGCTGGCTCACCGAAAGTTTCATCTGTGGCCCGGCAGCCGGAGAAGCGTTACAAGAGCAGCTTGATTGAGAACCTTCGTCATCCGATTTCGTTTGGACTTTGTCCGGGTTCTGCTGCACCACATGGGTCAATTCATGAGCCAAAAGTTCACGGCCGGCGGAGCTTCCCGGGTTGTACTCTCCTTGCCGGAAGTAAATGTCCCGCCCTGTGGTGAATGCTCGCGCGCTTAGCGATTGATTCAGGCCGTCGGCGCCCGCATCGGTGTGCACACGCACGCCGCTGAAATCGGCATTGAGAGCTTGTCCCATCTGCGCCTGAACGCCGCGGTCCAGCGACTGGCCGCCGCCACGGCTGCTTTCGATGGCGCGCTCGACGTCGGGCATCACGTTGCCGTTGTTTTCTTCGGTTCTGGACAGTTGCAAGAAGCGTTGCACGTACTGATTGCCCTGTTGCCGTTGCATCTGAAGCAAAGAGGACTTTTGATTGGTCGGCGCGGAAGGCAAGCTTCTCTCATGCTTTCGGGGCTGCTTCGATGGCGAGTTCAAGACGGAATGATTATGGTTTGCTTTGTCAAAATCATACTGGCGCATATTTCACCTCCTGGGCGAAAAATTAATCAGTCCATGGTAGATTGAGAGGCATTAAATCCAAATTCATTTTCCGCGACCACCTTACCCATTTTTTGAAATTCCCGTTTTGTGCCGTGAAGCAAATGATTCATCGTGACGACGTTGCCGTCATCGGCAGCCAAAAAGGCTGCCGCTAAAGCGATATTGCGGATGTTGCCTCCGGTAATTTCGAAGCGCCGTGCCATGAAGTCAAGATCCAGTGCGGGATCGCGGGGCGTGTCCTCGGGCCAGATGCCCTCCCAGATTTTTCGCCGGTCGTACTCGTTTGGGAAGGGAAATTCCACGGTGAATTGCAGACGCCGGACAAACGCCTCGTCCATGTTTTTGCGAAAGTTGGTCGCCAGAATGACCACGCCCTCGTATTCTTCCATGCGCTGCAGCAGGTAGCCAATCTCGATATTGGCATAACGGTCGTGGGAATCCTTGACTTCGCTGCGCTTGCCGAAGAGCGCGTCGGCTTCATCGAAGAAGAGTATCGCATTCGAGGTTTCGGCTTCGACGAAAATGCGCGACAGATTTTTTTCAGTCTCGCCGATATACTTGCTGACCACCGTCGATAGATCGATCTTGTAAAGCTCCAGCCCCAGCGCGCCGGCGATAATCTCCGCGGCCATCGTTTTGCCCGTGCCGGACGGACCTGAGAACAGCACGCTAAGCCCTTTGCCCAGTGACAGCTTCTGATCGAAGCCCCATTCGCCGTAAACCCGTTCTCGATATTTCACGTGATTGCAAATCTCGCGCAGCTGTTCCAATCGATCAGCCGGCAACACGATATCTGTCCATTTGTACTTCGGCGTGATCTTTCGCGCCAAAGTGGCAAGCTTTTGATTGGAATGGAGCCGGCAAGCTTCGTATAAATCATGGGTGCTGACTGTGACCGTTTCAGCTTCGCGCAAGCGCGCCAGGTTTATCGCCAGGCTTGCGGCATCGTGAATTTGGCCGCCCGTGAATTTGAACTTGGTTGCCAAAGCGGCAAGGTCCACGTCAGAGTCGATACCGGTATCGCCGTTCAGTGCTGTTGACCATATGCGCAAGCGGTCGGAAGGCGACGGTTTCTTGAGTTCGAGCCGCGCCAAACAAGCATCTCTCAATGTTTCATTGGGCTCCCACGGTCCCTCGCTAGCTAAAAAGGTCAGGGCCGGCCGGTTCGCCAATGCGCTCAGAAATGCGGTGCACACCGCTCTTTTGTCCTCGGCTAGAAGCGCGTCGAGGTTTTTCCAATATACGGCTGCCCGCTGCAGCTTTGCTTCGCGTTGCACGAGGTCGAAGATTCTGGCGCCGGACCCATCTCCATCGTAGGTCAATTGTGTCAGATCGACGATCAGCGCACGCATCCGCAAGTCTTTGCATAGGGCCTGCGCGGTACTTTGTTTGCCAACACCGTACGGGCCGCGCAGATGAACGATCACTGCGCTTGGTGCCGCGCCGTTTCGCAGGAAACGAGCCAGATGTCGCCTCGCCGCCTCATCGACCAGCAGGGCGTTGAATGGTTTGTCGGGATCACACAGAAATGAAAACGGCCGAATCCGCTCGTCGAGCACGTCGGAATTCAGCAAATAGCGCACTATCCTCGCGTCGACATTAATATATTTGGCGAGCAACGGCGGATGCGGCTGGGAGGGATCTTCAAAAAGCGCCAAAAGATGGTTGCGAAACAACGGCGCATCGTCAGTGAAGTAGTGTCTTGCGTCGAACGCCGCATCGGCCGACGGCGCCAAAAGGTTCAGAACAAGTTCGACGCTTGGGCGCTTCTTGGTGACGTCATCGTTCAAGTAGGCATATAGTTTTTCGTAACGGAGGTCTATCTCCACCGCGAGACAGATGAGCAGGGCATCCATTTCGAACGCATCGAGGCCAAAGCTCTGCCGCAGAGCCTCGAGCCGAAGTTCGATGCCGCGCCGGATGCTCTCTTCCTTGCGCGCTTTGTTCCAACGGCCGATTTTATCGAGGGCCGGACCCGGTTCAACAAGGGAGGCCTGCGCTCTTGCCCATCTGGGGCG
>DATBLC010000258.1:0-3202 GCA_036555515.1 Binatia bacterium | reverse complement strand
AGGGGAAATTGTCCCGTAGTGCGCCACCAGGGACATAGTGTCACCCTCGAGAAGGCGAATGGTTGCGTCGTCGGATCCGCACACCCGAGCCGCACTCTGGGCAATGGTGTCCAAAACCGGCTGGATATCGGTCGGCGAGCTGGCGATGACACCGAGGATTTCGCTCGTGGCAGTCTGCTGCTCCAATGCCTCCTTCAGTTCTTGAAACAGCCGTACGTTCTCGATGGCGATAACGGCTTGATCGGCGAAGGTTTTTAGGAGTGTGATTTGTGGTTCTGTGAAAGGCCGCGACTCGGTCCGACGGATTGTGATCGCTCCGACGGAAACACCTTCGCGCAACAGCGGAACTGCAAGCGCTGTTCGAATGCCGAGGCGAAGGGAGTTCGCGGTCAAAGCCGCATCCAATCCGGGCTCTGTCTGGGTGTCATCAAAAATGACCATTTTACGGTCGAATATCGCACGACCGCTAGCCGAGCCTCGGCTGATGGACCGCGCTTCTCCGACCCCGAGGACCGGCGAGGTTGCCCCATAGCTTGCGACCTTCCGCGCCATGTCACCTTCGACACGATAAATTTGAGCGTCACTTGAATCGCACAACCGCGCCGCATTCTCTGCCACAACATCCAACACGGGCTGAATGTCCGTGGGTGAGCTGGCGATCACGCGCAAGATTTCGCTCGTCGCAGTTTGTTGTTCGAGTGCTTCGGTAAGATCGCGATTGCGCGCATCCAGTGCATTGAACAATCTCACGTTTTCAATCGCGATAACGGCCTGATCCGCGAAGGTTTCGAGCAGCTTGATCTGCGCCGGCGTAAAGGGGCGTACCTCGCTGCACCGTGCGCCCAGCGTTCCAATAAGTTCCCCCTGCTGTCGCAGGGGAACGATCAGGAAGGTGCGGAACCCGCTGACAGAACCCAACGTCGGAAAATCGTTCTGTGCGAGGACGTCGCGAATGTGGAGAGTGCCATGCTCGCTCATCCAGCGATATTGTGGCTCATCAACACTGATCTTGACACCGCGAATAGGTATGGGTCCAAAATGAGATCGCTGAACCAAAACGTTCTTCTCGCGGAGTCGCAGCACCACGTCATCAATCCCACAAACTCGGACGGCGCTCTCGACGATGGCGTCGAGCACCGGCTGCACGTCCGTCGGCGAGCGGCTGATAATCCCTAGCACTTCGGATGTCGCTGTCTGATGCTCCAGAGACTCACGAAGTTCGGCGTTGGAGGTTTCAACTTTCTCAAAGAGCTTGATATTTTCGACTGCAACTCCGATCTGATTCGCCATTGAGTTAATCAGCCGAATTTCTCCCGTTGCCAGCTTTCGGGGCTCTGTGTTAATGCAGTTGATCGTCCCTAAAAAATTCTCTTTGGCCTTGATCGGAAAAATCGCAATAAAACGGTCGCCTTGCCTCTGCATGGCGTTGTTTTCGGTCATTTCTCGATATCGAGGATCGGATCTCACGTCCTCGAAGATCAAGTATTCCCCCGTTTCAGCAACCCTGCCTGTAAGCCCACGACCACGGCGAAAAGCTCTGGGAAGGGCTTGCATCTTGTGGATACCAGCGGCCGCCATTAGGCTAAGGACTTCATTCTTCGGATCGAACAGGAAAACGCTAACCGAATTGAAGGCGAAAATTTCTGTAATTTTCTTTACTACCTCGTCCAGGACCGGCTTGATCTGCAGGGACTGGCTGGCGGCGGCGGTGACATCATAAAGCGCCGCAAGATCCCGGTTACGCGCTTCGAGTTGCTGGCGTAGCTCGGCAACCGTCTGCGGTTGTTCAGCCCCAGACGTTTTCGCCGTTGGACCGCGCGGTCTTGCTTTTTTGGTCTTAGAGGCTTTCTTCAGTGCCACAAAAAAACCCGCTGGCAGGAAATCTTGGTCGCTGGATAAACTGGGTGATCGGGTACGCTCTGGAGCAGGTTTCCCCAGCGACTGAGCTGACTTTTACTTTAGGTGATTACCAGGCGTCAACCGGAGGATTTTTGAGCTTGCGAGTTTGGCTCCCTGGCCTGAGGATCGCAAGTTTGGCTATCATTCGCCAGGGCAAAGACGCTCCAAATAGCGAGGTATTCAATGAACGATGCCACAGTTTAGTTCCCTGGGAAATTGGATGATGGAGAATTCAGTGCAATTGGAGAGGTTTATTGCAGCGAAATAAAGCGTCGTCCGCTGATCCGGTTTTTACGCCGTTCCTGATTCAAGCGACGTGGTTGCGCACCACCAGCACGATCTTGCCCGTCACTCCTCCCTTTCCGAGCAGCTCGTGCGCGCGTCGTGCCTCGGCAAGAGGAAATCGCCGCGCGATCAGCGGCTTGATTTTTTGCTGTTGAAGGAGTTCCAACAGGGCGGTCAAATCCTGTCGAAACAGTGCCGGCCGGAGGCGTTTGAGCCATTGGATGCTGTAGGGGACCACCCGTTTCCGGCCAGGAAGAAGCCAGCCACCGGCGATGTACAAGCCGAAGATCGCGATTTTACGAAAGCGATGACGACGACCTGAACGACCCGAAGCCAATCGGCCCCCGCGTAGCGAGGAAGTAAGACCATACGCCACTACGGTGGCGCCGGAACGGAGAGTCTTGCGCGAACGCCAGATGTGCGTGCCACCGATGCCGTCAAAGACAACACTTACGCCCTCACCGGTGAGGCGGTGAATTTCTTTCACGAAGTCGAGCTGTCGGTAGTCAATCGGGATACCGCCTAGATCGGAAACGGCGGACACCCCTCGCGATGAACAGGTACCGTACATTTCCAGCCCGGCGAGCCGCCCGAGCTGCAATAGTGCCGAGCCGACGCCGCCTGCGGCGCCGTGAATCAGCACCCGCTGGCTCCGTTTGACCTTGGCCAAACGATGCAGCATCTGGTACGCCGTGACGTAGTTCAGCACGAGGCTGACAGCCTCGGCGGCGTCCAACCCGGATGGCACCGGAACCAGTTCACGTTGCGGCAGGCAGACGAACTCCGCGTACGCGCCGCTGATCGGCAGCGCGGCAACTATCTGGCCAAGTTCGAATTCAGAACTAGCCCCGCCGAGCTTTTCTACCACGCCGATCAGATCCCACCCGGGCGTGAAGGGCAGGCGGGGTGTCTCGGGATGAACGCCCTCGCGCATCAATAGGTCGGGCAGGGAAACACCCGCAGCCAATGTTCTCAGCCGCACTTCACCGTGCTTTGGCTCGGGGCACTCTTCTTCAAG
>DATBLC010000257.1:0-2200 GCA_036555515.1 Binatia bacterium | reverse complement strand
GTGGCGTTCATCTCTTATTGCCTGCACGTCACGCTCAAGGCCCGGCTACGGCCTGTCGCCGATGGACTGACGCCTCGCGCAGTGCTCGATAAGTTTGCCACCCTGCAGATGCTCGATGTCAAGTTTCCCACCACCGACGGCCGCACTTTGATTCTTAGCCGTTACACTGAGCCCGACACCGATCGAGCTATAACCAAAAGGTGTGGAAATAGGAGATAGGTAGGCGTACCCTTTCGCAAACCAAAACCGAAAGGCTGCCTGTTAACCGCAGGCAGGGAAAGGATACGCCGATGAAAGAAAAACACACGGAGAAAGAAGAGTCAAAAGAGATTTATTATTCGGAGTTGGAGACATATGCCCGGGAGCGGATCCGCGAGCACTTGCAAGACCTGCTAAAGCAGGAAGTGACCGAATGGCTGGGTCGTGCCAAGGGGGAGCGGAAAACCAATCCGTCGGAGCAAGCCGGGTATCGCAACGGCTACGGAAAGCGGCGGCGGTTCACGATGAGTATGGGGACGATCGAGATTTGTCGGCCGCGGGTGAGAAATCTCGACGAGCGATTTGTCTCGAAGGTATTGCCGATGTTCAAGCGCCAGAGCCAGGAGGTTTGCGGGCTTTTGCCAGAGCTTTATCTGCACGGGTTGGCGAGCGGAGATTTTGAATTAGCGCTTCGACAGCTGCTGGGGGAAGGGGCGCCGTTATCGGCCTCATCGCTGCAGCGGCTCAAGGAGAAGTGGCAGGGAGAGTACGAGCAGTGGAAGAGCACGGCGGTCGAGGAGACGCACTGGGCGTATCTTTGGGCGGATGGGATTTATGTGAAGGCGGGGATCGGCAAGGAGAAGGCAGCATTGTTGGTGGTGATCGGAGTTCGAGAGGATGGACAGAAGCGATTTTTGGCGCTGGAGCCCGGTTATCGTGAAAGCAAGGAGTCGTGGGCTTTAGTGCTCCGGCAGTTAAAAGCGCGCGGGGTTCAAAATGCGCGGCTGTTTGTCGGCGATGGCAACCTCGGGCTTTGGGCGGCGGTGGGAGAGGTTTACCCCGAAGCCCAGGAGCAGCTGTGCTGGAACCATAAAATTCTCAATGTGCTGGACGCGGTGAGCAAAAACGAGCAGGCCGGGGTCAAACAACATCTGAACGCGATAATGTATGCGGAAAGTCGCTCGCAGGCGTTGCAAGAGCGAAATAAATTCGAGCAAGCGTTTCGACACAACCCGAAAGCGGTCAAGACGGTGATGGAGAACTGGGAACGACTGACGACGTACTACGATTTTCCGCGCGAGCACTGGAAACATCTGCGAACGTCCAACGTCGTGGAATCGCCTTTCTCACGGGTCAGGCTACGAACCGCGGCTTCCA
The DNA here is from genome assembly GCA_036555515.1 of Binatia bacterium. GTDB lineage: Bacteria > Desulfobacterota > Binatia > UBA9968 > UBA9968 > DATACQ01. The sequence continues at coordinate 844 of DATBLC010000257.1, read as the reverse complement.
GACGATTCAAATCGCAGGTTAATGCGACCTGCTTGATTTGGAAGACCCTGATGGTAGCAGAGATGAGCTTTAGAAAACTCAACGCCCCGCATCTCGTCGCCAAGGTCGCAGACGGGAGCACATACAAAGACGGATCTGAAATGAAAAGAGCCAGGGTCGCCGCCTAACCCTTTTTACACACCATTTGACGACAGCTCTTGGATGTTTCTACTCTAGTCAATTTAACCTGAGAACGACTCGCGAGCATGCGTTTCACCCTTCCGGGCAACCCGGCGACTAAGGGGCAGTTGCCGTTGCTGTAGAGCGATAGCGCATGCTCCGGTGAATTACCAAAGGAACCTATATTGTCGAAACAGCTGTTACTGGATTTAGTAATATCCGTGATAATTTTCACTCAGTTTACCGGGTGTGCGACGTCGGCAGGGCAAATATTAAACGACCCACGACCGTACCAACTTTTCGCGCCCACGGGTGAACAAGTGGTTAGCAATGCACGGATTCCGTCACTGAGACCGTGGGGACTCGCCACAGGTGCCCGAGGCAGCCATTCACCGCACGCCCCCATTCAGCTTTTCCAGGAAGGACGCGTATACGTTGATGCTCATATCACCTGGTCAAACGGCTATCTGGAAGAATGGATCAGGGATTGGGAGCCTGAAAGAGGAAAACAGTACGCGCTGTTCGCGCTCGAACTAAATCCGGGTCAAACCTCGCGTGATGTAAGCTTGCAAGTAGAATCGCTTGGAGACGAGTTGCCGGCTTTTACAGGTGAAAGACGGATGTGGAGAGAGGTCGGTGTGTTGTACACCATGATCGTCCTCCTGCCGCTATACGCATTGGCAGC
>DATBLC010000256.1:0-15825 GCA_036555515.1 Binatia bacterium | reverse complement strand
CCATCCTCATCCTCATCCGCTTCAGTGGGGTGAGTAGGGAGCCAGCGTCACTACCACATTCCGCCCTAATCCGGCCAACACCCCGGCGTTACGTTTCTAAATTGAACTGGGAATTCTCCATCAAACCGATCCGCGAAGTCGTTGCGCATATAATCCTTTATCGCTTTTCCTCACCGAAGAGTTCACGGCCTACGAGAGACGCTCTTTGGAATTGGCGCCCCAATGCGCAAGCCATTCACCGCGCGAATGATTAATAACGATGCTGCCCAGAGTCGTTTACTCATTCGCCTTCTCCGGCAGCCGCTCTTGACAACTTAGGCCGACAAGCTTATCACTTTCCCATCGAATCGAAGGGTGATGGAGTTCACCTGCAACTGCCCCACGCGAGAGCGTGGGGCTGATAACTCCTACCGAATCCCGGTAGGAGTTTTTTTTTGGAGAGCCGACTGTGGACGTGACATATGCGGCCATGTGGGTCGCTTTACTTATTTTTCTGGCGAGCATTATCTCGGTTGAGGCGGCGCTATCGGCAGCCATTATCGAAATCGCCGGCGGCGTTCTGGCGGGAAACTTCCTGGGTCTCCACCCTGCTCCCTGGATGGATTTTCTGGCCGGGTTCGGGGGAATTCTCCTCACCTTTCTGGCCGGTGCCGAAGTGGACCCAGCCATTCTCAAAACCAAGTTCAAAGAAAGTTTGCTGATCGGCGGGTTCTCCTTCCTGGTACCCTATCTGGCGGCCATTGGCTACTGCTACTGGGTTGCGAATTGGACATGGGATGCGTCCCTAATTGCAGGTTGCGCTCTTTCAACAACCTCCCTGGCTGTCGTCTACGCCGTTCTGGTTGAGACCGGCCTGACCGATTCGACCATCGGGAAAATCATCATGGCTTCGACCTTCGTGACCGATATGGGCACGGCCTTGGCTCTTTCTCTTACCTTTGCAGAATGGAGCGCGCAGACGCTGTGGTTTCTGCTCGGGTCGGCTCTCATCATCATCGTCGCTCCCCGCTACCTGCCCCGTGTGTTCGAACGCTATGGAGCCCGAGTGATCGAGCCGGAAATCAAACTGCTGTTTTTTCTGTTGTTTGTTTTTATGGCCTTGGGACGATGGGGGCAGAGCCACGCGGTGCTTCCGGTGTTTGTTCTCGGGCTGTGCCTGGCCAAGATGTTCCGCGAGCATAAAGAGCTGCAACGAAAGCTCCGCATTGTCGCCTTTGCCATGATCACGCCGTTTTTCTTCATAAAGGGTGGGATGAACGTCTCCCTCGCCGAGGTCGCGGAAAACTGGCAGCTTCTGCTCATTCTCTTTGGTGTCAAGAGCGTGGCCAAGTTCATTGGAGTTTGGCCTCTGGCCAAAAGGTACACCGACAATCATGCAGAGTATCTCACTCTGCTGATGAGCACGGGTTTAACGTTTGGCACAATCTCGTCACTTTACGGCCTTCAGGCAGGTCATATAACTTCGGCTCAGTTCTCGGTCCTGGTGGCCGTGGTAATCGCCACAGCGATCATACCGACCTTTGTCGCGCAGCGCTGGTTCTCTCCCCAACTATCCGAACAAATCCAAGAGGAAGTTCTTGCTCAAGAAGAGGAGAGCATTTGATACGGGCTTGGGACAGGAGATCCAAACGGAAATAAAAAGTCTCCCCCGTGGAAGATGAACGATGCAGGCATTCGTGCTGTAACAGGACGTCTTCCACGGGGTAAAGGGATATTTAGAGGGATTTTTTAATCTGCTCAAAGCGACTTTGACGCGACGCTGCCTGCCGGCCACTGCGCCACGCTTGGCAAAAAATTACTTTTGGCGTTCATTAGCCATAAGAAAACGGAGTGGAGCTGGCGGAGGGGGCGGGATTTGAACCCGCGGTCCACGGAGTGGACGCCGGTTTTCAAGACCGGTGGATTAAACCGCTCTCCCACCCCTCCGATATTTTTGATTTCAACAACTTGGCAGGATAGAGATATTAAAACTTACGGCGGGAACTTTTTCAACTGGAGCCTGGACAAGATTCGCTCGGAGCTCGACGGCTTTCGTCCTCGGCGGTCACCCAAAACCGGCCATTAAGGGTCACTTGAAAACCGGCCCACGGTAGAAGCGTTCGAGACATTGACAGCGACGCGAAGCCCTTTAGGCTCGCTCGCCATGAGCAATGTCTTGAACGAAGAAAAACAACAACAAGTTTTAGTCCTTGGGCGCCTTGGGTGGTCGTTGCGGCGGACCGAGCAGCGCACCTGTGTTCGCCGTGAGACCGCCAGCCCGCAGTCCAATTCGAATGCCTGCCCAGAGAATTTGTCAGCCATACGCCGAAGCGCTATAAAGAGGCGCGGGAGAAAGCGAAAAATGAGTAAGAAACCCGAAGTCACCGAAAGTGACGGCAACATCTTTGCGATGATTCGCACAGCGGGAGAAAAATCAGAAATCCCCCGATAAGCGAGAGAGCGCTGCAAAGTGCGGTTGCGTCCATGACGGTGAGTCCAGTTGCGTTAGGCGCCTTCCCATCATTGACCTATGGCCGATTAACGTGCCCCCTTTTGTTTTATGATTGTCGCCGTGCGATAGTACCTTAAAGGTGCTTTTCAGGAGCATTCACGATGGATATTACGCAGGACATTCAGGCCTTGACGACGTTTCGCAACAACTCCGCCGCCTTTCTTCAGCAACTGAAAAAAACGAAACGCCCGCTTGTTTTGACCGTTAACGGCAAGGCTGCCGCCGTCGTGCAGGACGCGGAAGCTTATCAACGTTTGCTGGACATCGCCGCGCGGGCGGACGCAGAAGAGGGCATCCGACAAGGGCTTGAGGACGTAGCCAAAGGCCGTACCCGGCCGGTACGAGAATTCATTGACTCGTTCCGGCGGGATCATGGCATACGGCGTTGAAATCACCGCCCGCGCTGAGCGCGATTTAGCTGACATTTACAGGCACATAGAGGCGGAGAACTCGCCACTGGCGGCAAAATGGTTCAACGGGATGGTCAGGGCCATGAGCAGCCTTGACCGATACCCAAAACGTGCTCCGATCACTCCAGAGAATCGCGCATTGCGGCATTTGCTCTATGGCAAGAAGCCCTATGTCTACCGGATCATTTTCAAAATCGACGAAGAAAACTCGACGGTCTACATTTTACACATCCGTCCGCCCCGACGTGAAAAGATGAAGAATGGTTAATATGTAAAGCGGAAGGCTACGCCGCAGCCGCCACGTTAGCGCAAATCTTGGGCTTTGCCACGGTTGCCGCTTTCGATTCGGGAAACCTCTTATCCGTCGCCAAGGCATTACACGAGAGATACCCGGACAAGCAAATCGTCATCGCCGGTGATGACGACAGGCACCTTGAGCTAACGCAGGGGATCAATCCCGGAGGAAGCAAAGCCGAGGAAGCCGCAAGAGCGGTCGGCGGAAAAGTGCTGCTGCCGATCTTCGCGCCGAACGAAAATACCTACCCGGCGGGTCTCGAAGCGGTCACACCGCACAAGTTCCGGAAAGGTCAGTTATCCGACAAGCAACACCAGGCGCTCGCGAAAATGAAGCAGTACACCGATTTCAACGACCTTGCGACGAAAAGCGTGTTGGGCAGCGAAGGCGTCAAACGCCAGGTGCGGCCAATCGCTGAGAGCCTGATCAAGCGCCGACTGACACACAATCTTCAGGACAAACAGCGTGTGCAGTCGCCCGCAAAACAAATGCGAATACTTTGAAATGAAAATAGTATGTTAGGTTTCCATCTAACCGACCTCTGAAGCGAAACCTTTAGGAGAGAATCCTCTTCGCGAAGAAAAGTTTCTCGGAGATTCAGCTATCGGAGATCTCTAAATGAAATCGCTTTTCTTTTGCTTTAGCAACATATCCAAAAAAAGGCGTGGCGCACAGCCGCTTCACCCCCTGCTGCTTTCCCTCTCTTCTGTAGCGCTTCGACAAGCTCCTCATCCCCAAACGTAGACTTTCTGCCGCACCTCAGGCGCCGGGTTGTCTTTCGGCACCTTTTCACGTCTCGAAAGGTCGAGGAGATGTAGACCTTGGTCATCGTTCAACCTTGTACGGCTTAGAGGTCTTCAGCTAAGGTCTCGCGGAAGCGAGCAGACCCTCGAGGGCCTCGACAAACCCAGGAAAGTTGGGTCCAACTCCGTACGCGTGAATCTGCACCTTTTCGAGACTGGGGAAGCGGTGCTGCTCCGGCTCACCCTGCGCGAGCACCCGGTAAGGTCGACCTAAGGCATGAACCAGGCCCAGCTCGAAGGCGACGTTCGGGTTGTGGCCGGTGATATCGACGAGGGCCGCCGTCGCCGAGGCGATCTCGCTCCAGATCCCCTGGATGATGCGTTGCGCCTTGGCCTCATCCCCGCGCGTGTATTCCCAGCGCCGCCGTTCGCACGTCCGCACGGCCAAGTCGCGGGTGGGCCTCGACCACTTGGGACGGAAGGGCATTACGTGGAAACAGCGCGGGAGCTGTTCTTCGTGGGGATAGGCCGGCGGCCACGCCGACAACAGCACGGTTGGCACATCGGCTCCCAGCATGCCGAACAACCGCTCGAGCGAGCGGCGGAACCCGACGGCGTCGTCCTGCTGCTGCTCCGCCATCTCGAACGCGATGCGTAGCGACCCGTCCGAAAGACGCTCGCCATAACGCCGGCGCAGCCATTTCAAGGCGTCGCGGGCCATGTCACCCATGGCACCGCCGCTCCCACCCCAGACAATCGTACTCAAGGCGTGCTCGATCGCATCCGCCAGGCGATTCGCGTCCTGCTCAGGTGCCCCAGTCAGTTTGAGGGGCTTGAGGTTCACGTCGAAGGGCAAGCTCTGACCCCGGCGGGCGACCACGATACTCGGCTTGCCCAGAGCGAGGGCGAGGCCGAGCTCGTAACAGACCTGCGCCTGGCCGGGCCCCGCAGAGATACTTACGTCGAACGCGGCCAGGCTCGCAGCGCACAGCTGGTTCCATCGATCCTGCGCGAGGTCTCCTCTACCAGCCTCGCCGAGCAGTTGTAGTCCATCCCGTTGCACCAGCCTCTCCGCGACCGCCTGCAATCTCTCGTCGCCAGAGACAAACAGGCTCTTCGCCGCGGCGTGCACGCGGACCGAAGCGAAATCCGGGTGCGCAAGCATCAGATGGTGACGCCGGGCATGCTCCTGCACGGCCAGCGCCAGGCGCCAGACGTCCTCCTCCATGACGCTGACCCGATCATCATCGGAGGCCGCCTCTCGCACACTGGTTTCCAGCACGAAAGAGCGGTTCAGCAAATCCGTGCACGATGCTGCCTCCTGTGCAGGGAGCATGGTGCGTCCCGCCTCCGAGAGCAGATAGCGGTTGAGCGACGCGAAGATGGCGGTCAACCGATGTGCGCGGCGGCCCGGCTCTGGCTCGGGTGTGCGCCAGCTGGGCCTCAAGGCCTCATCCGTGGCCTGCCTAGTGAGCTCGCGGATTCTGTCGACTTTTCCCGCCAGCGAGTCGAGATCGCCGCCGACTTCGCTCAAGGCGGCTCCGAATTTCTCGAGTAGGCCGCCAAGCTTGGCCGCCTTATTCGCGGATACACGCCGATCGGCGAGATCACCCTGGAGCCGCGCCGTCAAAGCATGCAGGATCGTCTGCTCGGGCGCTGGGGCGGCTGGAGTGGATTGCTCAACGCTTGCTTCACCCTTGATCAGCTTTGCGAGCGACCGCATCCGCTGCTCGAGCGCCGCAAGATTCTCCCGATCGCCGCCGCGCATGCGCTCTGGGTGCTGCTCGAGCTGCTCGCGGATCGCAGCAAGAGCATCGGTCGCCGCGCTGTCCGGATCACCGCGCCTTGGCCTCTTCATCAGCTCGTTCAGCTCGCGCGCGATCCGCTCGCGATCGGCAGGGCCTGCACCTTTCAGCTGCTGCTGCAATTCCTCCAGCCTCTTGTGGCCACGACTCATCTCGGAGAACTTGCGCGCCAGACGCAGTTGCGGATCGACCGAGCGCAGCTGCTGCTCGACGGTCGCCTGCCAGTCGGGAAAGTGCAGCGCTTGAAACGCCTTCGCTGCCCGCTCGTACCGCTCCTGTGCCGCCTCCAGCAATCCCACGTCCTCGCCTCCCGAGAGTCCTCGCAGGGTGTTGCCGTAGTCGAAGTCGAGCTTCGCCCGCTCCAGCGGCGCGTCCGCGTCGGCTAGCAGTTCCTCGCTGCGCCCGTAGGCCTGGGCGCCGCGCTTCAACGCATCGGCGTTGGTTCCTCTTCCGAGATCGAAGTAGGCGTCTCCCAGCCAACGGTACGCCTTGGCCACCTCGACCGGGTCGGCGCTCGGACTATCGGCCGCCCGCGTCACCTCAATGAGCTCGGCGACGACAGCCTGCAGCTCGCGAGTGAATGCATCGCCTTCGCGGTTGGGACAAGTCGACAGCGCCGCTTCGTGTCTTTCGAAGGCACGGTCACGTCGGTCCCGCAGGTCTCGTAACATCGCAAGCCTCCTGCTTTCGCCATTTTGGGCGAGTTGGAGCTATGCGCTGGACGGCCGCCGGCGGCGGTTGACCTGCAACCTGGTCCCGCTTGGAGAACGGCGATCTCCCGGCCTGAACCCCGAGTTCGGCGGGCGTTCGATCTGACCTAACTTAATGAAGATCCACGTTCACTTTTCACCGCTGTTCTGGACGGCGTCCATCTCATTCCCATTACAACGCGGTAGGCGGTGTTTCAGCGCAGCAAACCGCTGAGGGGCGCAGAGGCGCAAGACTTCGCGCACCGTATCGCCGCGCCGAACGCTTACATCAAACCCAGAAGGCGCATGATGCTGCCGAAGAAGAAGACCGAGATAACAACGTTGGCGTACCCTGCGACCAGACCGATCAAGGCCGGTCCGCTGCCTTCGACCGCGCCGTTAGCATCGCGGATTTCTCGCTTCGCCATGTGTCCCGTGATGATCGCTGGGATGCTTGCGAAGAGTAAAAGCCCAAACCACGATGCAATTCCGAGCACCATGCTCGCGATGGCCAACGAACTCGTGCGCGCGCGTGCGCCGTACGGACCGGCCGGTGCGCGGGCTACCCCACCGCTTGTCGTGCGCGGGCGACCGCCGATCATTTCCGGCAGGAGTGCCGGGATTTCGTCCGCCGGAACGGCGAGCGCCGCCATGAACAGTCCCATCCTCTTGAGGAGCGGCGCCATGTCGCCGGCGAGCGCGAGAACGCCGCCGACCAGGCCGGTGCCCGCTAACTGGGGGGAGGACAGCTCGAACGCGCTCAGCGGGTCGAGCTTTCCGGTCAGGATCAGAGCCGCCTGCTCCTGCAGCGCCGGACTGGCCGGAGGGTTGCCGCGATGCGCGGCAATCATCCCCATCGCCGCATTGAACATGTATTCGTCCGGATCCAGACCGCTCGACGCGCCGAAGCCGCCGCCGCCCCCGCCAGATATGCCGAGGGAACCCATCGCGTGCTCTACTGCGTCGTTGATGTCCCTGTCAGCGCGGAACGCGCGGTCCATCCCTTGTGCAATGGCCGCCGTCTCTGGCGGGATCCGCCCGTGGTTCAGCCGCGCGGTCAGGATGGCGGCGACGAAATTCTGCTGCCAGAGCTTGCGAAGCTCCGCCAGGTACACGCGGTCTCCGGCCATAATACGCCCTTCAAGTCCCCTCCTTGCGTGCACGTGAGAACTAGGCAACATTTCTTTCATATCTCTAACCGCTCCCTTCTCCCTTGTGCTGCATGCCCTTGTGCTGCAGATCTCACGGTAACGTTCAAACTTCGATGATGTTCCCGACGTTATACGGCCGCGCCGCAGGAGAGAAGGCGTCTGCCTCAGCAAGGGCCTGGGACAGTTCTCTAGCTATCAATCCTTTGATGCGCCAGCTGGAACCCACGCCCATGTTGCCCTCCGTTGCATCAGGTCGAGTAGGCACTCGACTGGGCGGAAAGTATTCTTGACCTGATTTTTACCAAGAATCGTGCCAGGATCTGGCCGGCTGGACAAACGGTTTTTGCGTTACATTTTGGGCCAAAGGACCAAAAAACTTTTCAAAAAGTGAGAAACTAGTTGCCAAGCAATCGCAGCCATGCAAATGGCGTGACCGCGCAGACCGATAATGACTCCGAGGCTTCTAAACGCGTTCCTAATGTCGTCCTGTAGTCAGAGATGGTTAGATAGTATGAGTTCGAGAAACGTCTCCCGGCAAAGACGCTAAGACCCAAAGAAAGCAGCTTGGTTTTTTGAACTTCGCTATTCCGCATTTGGAAACAAGATTCCTTGTCTATGTGCGAGCGGAAACGCGAAGACTACGATAGCTTTTTCAATAAGAGCTTTGGGGAAAAAATCCGAGGCCTCTCCTGCACCCAGCTGACAGCCGAAAACCGCTTGCCAACGCAAGCCGACGGCGCCGCTCGCTCAGAGTTCGAGCGAGCGGTTCCATAAGGAATCTTTCGCGCGCCTCCCGATTGCCCCCGGGCCGAGCCGACCGGTACAAGAGTGGGTTTTTCATCAACCAGAACAGGAATTGACAACTCTCCCGGTCCTGCGATATGGCTCCGGGCCATAGAAAAGATCGTTTAAAAATCCCATCCATTGCTACCAGCGTTGCGCGCAATTCGACCTGAACAGGCCGCTTAATGGCGCTCAGAAGGCGAGACCATCGAAGCATGGTGGTCGCGATGCCCGGAAGGCGCGGTAACCGTGAGCACTCACCCGGCGAGCGAAGTTCAATTTGATCCGGAACGTAGGTACAAGTACTGGGCGTTTATCAGCTACAGCCATGCCGACGATGTCTGGGGAGCATGGTTGCACAAGGCGCTGGAGCGTTATCGCGTCCCAAGAGGGTTGGTGGGTCGAAATATGGCCGACGGCAAAGTGCCAAGGGGGGTAAAGCCGATCTTCCGCGACCGGGAGGAACTCGCGAGTGCTTCGAGCTTGCCGCAGAGAATCAATGAGGCCCTGGCTCAATCGCGACACCTTATCATCGTGTGTTCGCCCAGATCGGCAGTTTCGAGATGGGTGAATGAAGAGATAAAGACCTTCAAGAAGCTCGGGCGCGAAGACCGCGTTCTGTGCTTGATCGTCGACGGTGAGCCCAACGCTACAGACAAACCGGACAGCGGAACATTAGAAGCATTTCCTCAAGCGATTCGCTTCCAAGTAGGGCCCGATGGCGAGCTTACTGGCGCCAGAGCTGAGCCCATCGCGGCGGATGCGCGCAAGGGAAAGGACGGCAAGCGAATGCTAAGCTGAAGTTATTAGCAGGACTACTGGGTGTCGGTTTTGACGAACTCTACGAGTGTGACAGGCGGCGCCGTCTTTGGCAACGGGTCCAGCTCTTTGGTGTCGCCATGCTCGTTCTGTCGGTTATCGGCGCCGTCTGGTGGAACCGACAACAACTCGCGGAGAGACAGCGTCAGATTGCCTTTGCGCGCCAGTTGGCCGCGCGGTCAGACGCAAGCTTGAAATCGTGGCCGCTGCGGAGCGTTCTTCTGGCATTAGAAGCGGTAAAACAAGGGCACGATCCGCAAGGTAGGCCTATTGTCGCGGCCGAACAGGCGCTGCGGCATGCGCTCGGTGCCACAGGTGGAATCCTACTGCGCGGTCATGACGACGCACTTACAGTTGTCGCTTTCAGTCCCGATGGACGCTGGCTCGCCTCGGGCAGCCACGCCGGCACCGCTCGGTTGTGGGAACTAACAGGCCAAGATCCAGGGGCCCGATCAATTACCCTAAAAGGGCAAGACAGCGCGCTCAACACGTTGATCTTCAGTCCTGATGGAGGCTGGGTAGCCACGGCTGGAGGCGATGGCAGAGCCCGGCTCTGGAAGGTGACGGACGTGGAAGAAATCCGCGACACCAAGCGAGAGAGCGCTGAAAAGTGCGTTTGGGTCCATGGGGGCGCCGCGCCCTAGTTGTATACGTTCGACGCGGCGTAGCAGCCCTTCCGAAAAGAAGCGCGCTCAGTGGGCGTTGACCAAGAAGAGATGAAAAACTGACAGTGGCTCGAACCGGAGCTGGTCGCCCAAATCGAATTCGCAGAATGGACCCGCGACAATCACCTGCGCCATTCAAAATTCGTCGGCTTGCGTGATGATAAAGACGCCCAGAGCGTTACGCGCGAGAAGTGACTGAAACGAATAATAGCCGCACGGTCAAAACGGTTCACTTTTGCTTTCTTTTAATCGGAAGTATGGATTACGCGATTCCGTTCTTCTTCATAAATTCCCATTCGTCCAGAATCATTACTTGCAGCATCGAAATCTGCATGCTGTTGACCCGGTCCGTCATCAGGGCATGCTTAGTACTCGAGGGATCTGGGACTCGCGCGCTTGGGTCTTTCCGAACCAAATGAGCTATACTGTCTCTAAAATTGTGTTCCACCCAATCAAGAAATTCTTCAAAAGGCCTTCCGATCCATCTCTGAAAATATTGCCGCGTGAAGTCATTTTCCGGAACACGGCGTTTTGGTTTTGGATATGCCGGATTTCGTCCGAGTTTCTTGAAGTTGTCGGCCCGAATCTTCTTTTTCAGACCTTCATAGATCCGAAAAAGGCACAGGAGCTGATAGTAGGGATTGGTGGAATTTCTAGCTTCACGGAGCAATCTTAAAAGAGGAATCAGCGCTTTAGGCACGGCGAAGGCTTGACTGATATCATCCTTCGAAAGCTCTACCGATCGCCTATAAGGCACAAGTAATATTTGTTGAACCGGTTGCCTGCTATCTACGTCCGACATAGATACAGCGCGCACATCAATTGGTGTTTGCTTGGTTAAAGACAGAAAATCGAGAATGTTAGCAGCAATGTGGTCGGAGACGTCAAGCATGTTTTCAACATCTCCATCCAAAAATATTATCAACCTTTCTAGGAATCCTCCACTGGAAATGCCGAACGATACCCCTGCGACCTTGCTGGGCTTCTGATCATCTACCGAGTATAAGAATTCTAGTGTCTCCTCGGCGATCTCCTTTGAAACTTTAATGTTGGTTGCCTGCCGAACTTCAGACCATATTGTCAAAAGGTCATCAAAAACCGCAAAAGGATTATAAATAGAGTACGAGACTCGAAAGCGCCCCTTAGTAGCGAATTCTGCCTCCTTACGTGCAAGCTCTATGTGGAATCGGCGCCCTTCAAATTCGGCTGGCGCTTTGTGTGAAAAAAATTTCTGACCTTGATGTTCCTCAACCCTCGCTTCGCCTTGGGGTCCAGATCTCCTGATAGTCCAATTCCGGACTTCAGCTGATTGATTAACCTCCATTATGGAGTCTTTTTTTTTAACTCCTCCGGAACATCGGCGATCATTAGGGGACCCATCGATTGAAATTGGTAGATTGGTTCGCCGTCCGGAGTAAATTCATTGGTCTTAATGAATCGCGTTGCAACTGTTTTGACTCTTATAGTCGAACCGTCTGCAAGTTTATAAATGCTCCAGTCTTCCTTGACTATTTCGAAGTCAATGATCTCCCCTTCGATAATTCTATCCCCGACTTTTATCTCTGTCTTCTTCATAAAAATAGGGTTGTCTTTTACATATCCAAAGCAAGATTATTCCGAAATTCTGAAAACCGCAATTAAATTTTATAGCGTCCGTTGCCCACTCAGCATCTCAGATCCACTTCACTAGACTTGACGCTTCTAAACTCCCACGCTATGCGTTCCCGAACTATGTGCGGCCGTTACGACTTTTTTCCCGATGAATTTTCGATCTTCGAATTCGGTTCAATCTCGATAAGGACCTGCCGTTATTCAAAGCGAGCTTTAACATCGCGCCAGGCAAAGACGTGCCGGTGATCGTTCGGCAGGGCGACCGAAACATCGTCAAACTGATGCGCTGGGGCCTGGTGCCGTCCTGGGCGCAAGATCCCGCGATCGGAAATCAGCTGATAAATGCGCGATGTGAGACGTTGGATCAGAGGGCCAGCTTCAAACAGCTGCTCGGCAGCCGCCGCTGTCTGGTGCCCGCCGACGGTTTTCTCGAGTGGAGGCGAATCGGAAAAGCTAAGATCCCGATGCGCGTAAGAATGAAAGACCAGCGCCCTTTCACAATGGCTGGATTATGGGACGTCTGGCGCGATCCCGACGGGAGGGAGCTTTACACGTTTACGATCATCACCGCGGACGCGAACAAACTGCTTCGTCCGATCCACGACCGAATGCCGCTGATCCTAGACCCGCTCGTTGCAAAACAGTGGCTCGACCCGACGGCCATCGACCCGCGCATGATCTCAGTCGTCATGGTGCCATTCCCCTCTGAGCTAATGGAAACCTACGAGGCCTCCCGGCGCGTCAACGATCCGAAAAACGACTCCCCGGCCTGCATCGCCCCCGCCGCCCCGGAACCACCCGGTCCGCTCTTTGACCGATAGGGGAATCGAACCGATATGGAAATGCAAGAATACAAGGGATATTTCATCGACGGCACGGCGAGGATGGTCCACCCGTTCGATCCATCGTTGGTATCCAGCGGGAAGCGTGCTTCGGCAAGGGCCTAGCAGCTCTATCATCGAGGTCGCACGTTTCGAGCTGCCCTCATTTACGCTGGAATCTAAGGGCGTGGCGGAATGGTTCGATTTCGAGCTTTCGAAGCTGGTCGTTGATGAGTGTTTGAAGATTTACCATAGCTCATAATTTCAGAATCAACCGATGGAGAAATCAATTTAATCCTAGCATGAACGAATCGCCCGATCCGCTCGCACAAGCACGTTCGGCGGAATCGTCACACTGATCTGCTTGGCGGCCTTCAGGTTGACGAACTCACCTGCGCCTGCCCGCTAACGGGCAGCGCAACGTCAAACATGGTGTCTACGAAAACTGCGGCACGCCACCGCAGCTTGGGCAATGCTCCGCGTCAATTTCCAACAACATGATTCCGAGTTTCAGCCTTCGCCGAAAGGGATGGATTGACAAAGATCGAGGTGCTAACGTGACGCCAGCACAAGTCTAAAACCCACGGAGGCGCACATGTCCTTCCTTACTGACGAACAGAAAGACCTTGCGAACGAGATCGCTGCCCTACTGACCGAGCGACGGGAGACGGTCTGCGTGGCGGAGTCCACCACTGGAGGCCTCGTGTCCGCGGCACTACTGTGGGTGGCCGGCGCATCCAAGTACTATGCCGGTGGCAGCGTGCTCTACACGCTCGGCTCGCGCACGGCGCTGGCCGGCGTGCCGGCATCGATGTTTGAGAACTACCGCGGCACCACGCCGGAGATGATCACCGCCATCGCCGACGCAATGCGTCAGCGCCTGGGCGCCACCTGGTGCATCGCCGAATCCGGTCTCGCCGGCCCCACCCGCGGCCGATCCGGCCTGCCGCCCGGCCGCACGACGATCTGCGTCTCCGGCCCTGTAACGCGTGTCAACGTGCAGCAGACCGGCCTGCCGGACCGAGAGCCCAACATGATCGCCTTCACGACTCTAACGCTACGCTATCTGCGGGACGCGATTAAAGAGGCGGAGCACTAGTGTCGAGAAATATGTGATAGCGAGGGCCTTCTGCCATGGCTTCGAGTTCCCTCTTACGGATGCCCAACGCCGCAATCAGGGGTAGCTAAAAGGTGGCGGCATTTTTGGAACAAAAATGGTGACAGCTTTTAGATATCCCCTGCATTGCTTTGTTAGGCATTTTGGATGTTAGCTAGCTGGAAACGGCTCGCCGACGTGCGCGGCGGCGACGCGGGAGGCGCCGGGGGCGAGCCACCGCCCCGCGGGGCGGTGATGGCGTTCGGCAGGTCGATCGAAAGAAGTCGATAGAATAGACTCACAACAACGCCCGTGAGCACCACGACACCCAGGAGTCCACCGAGCGCCCAGGCAACGTCGGGTTTGTTCAACGACCGCAGATTCAGTGCGGCAAGCGTCTCCCAGTAGCGAACGCCCGCTGGCTCTGCGCCGAGCGGCACTGATCGCCCCAACGAAGAGATATCGGCGCCGCTGTAATATCAAGACGAACTAACGACGCACACCTACCGCATAATTGAATTGATCGACGCGTCGTTTCAAATAAGAACGAGAGCTGTCCATGATCCATCGTGACCTACTATTTTTTCATTTCATCCTAAATCGGATGCGCCGGCGCTCGAAGCGGCTTTGCCGGCGCGGGCACTGGTGATGACGGAGGGGCCGAGGGAGAACCGCCGCCCTCGGGCGGTGATGGCGGCCGCGGCGGTGGTTCGGTCGGCGCGGCGCGGAAGAGGATCTCCCACGGAACCGGGCGCGCGTGCAGCGCGGCGAGCGCGTACACACGGCGGTCGAGGGCCTCGTTCCTTTTGCCCGACGGTTTGAACCAGTAGCGCACGGGATGGCCGCGCACGAAGCGCGTCCGGACCTCTTCGCTGGTTGAAAAATTCCTGCTGATAGGCGATCGAGAAATGGCAGTAACCCCGCCCGGGCGTGGTCACTTTGAGCTTCGCATAGATGGCGTCCTTGGCGGTATCGACGCCGATCATCCACACGTTCGACCCCGGAAGTTTCCTGCTCTTGCCGGCGCGGCGCGGCCTATCGGGCCGCTGTCCATGCCCTTGACCGCGTAGATATGCCGGCCGATGCGCGTATTACAAAAACGATAGACTTCCTGCGTGTGATGGCCGCCTGAGTCGATGCACACGGCGCCGAGGAGAAGGCGCCGTCCGTCTTCGTTGACGAACTCGCCCTTCAGCCATTCGTCCAATTCGAGCCAGACCTGCTCTTTCGCCAGATTGCCGTAGATGACTTCATCGACCACGCCCCAGGATTCCTCCGGATGTCTGCGCGAATCCTGGCGCCAGCGGACAACCTCGATCTCAAACCGGCCGTCCTGCACGTCGACGCCGGCAGGATCGGTATTTTTCAACGCGGCCTGGTAGTAACCACCATTCCCCGATCGTGAGACGTACTTGGCTCCGATCGGGTTCGGCTATTCGGCGTATTTGTACACAAGCGTTTGAATCAGGCGGTTTGGTTTGCCCGGTTCCAGAATTGTCCTCTGTAGTCGTTCGACTGTGGCGGGGGAGAAAAATTGCTCGCCTGTTTCCTCGTTGACTCGTGCCGGCACATTCTCCACGATGTAGAATTTCCCCTCGTGCTCAAGAGTGTACGTTACCCGACGTTCAACCAGTTTTTCTTCTCTAATACTCATGATGTTCTCCGCATCCTAGAATCAATCCAAAGATCAGGATCTGGTTCATAAAGCGTGATGATACTAACTAATAAGTGGGCGCGACGGATAGCTGCATTGGATATGCAATGGTCTTCCTTCTCTGGTTCTTCCGAAGATCAAACAACTTGGTCCATATTTATCGTCGGGATAGTCTTCAATCACTTCAGCATCTGCAAAGATTTCCCTGACTTCTTGCACGCTGATACGACGAACGATGCTTTGGTCAACGGCATGTTTAGAGAATTCGAACTCCCCGGCCTCAATTTTTTCTCCTATTTCGTCGATCAGCGCCATGCTCAATTCACGTCCGCTGTCTAGTGTATAATATTTGCTTTAGGCAGGCGACAGAACGTATAGCCCTCTATCCTCAGCCACCGGCCTTGAGGAAATCGGCACAAAACGGTCGGATTCCGCCTAGGAATCCGCAAGCGGAGCGGCGCCTTGCTCAAATATCGGATCAACAAAGGCCAAGGTTCGTCATCGGGGGCTACGTTCCCAACAACCCGATCGCCTCGATCATCGTCGGCTATTACGACGACGAAAACTATTTTTGTATCTCTAAACCTGCCCAGCGGGGGTAAGCCGTCGTAGTTCCCGGCCCACCGCCGAAACTCGAAATACTCAAAGGCTTTGCCCTTATAGTACGAGTTGCGCTTGCCAGATCCTTCTCGAAGTCGGACCCGCAGGTGCCGAGAACTTCTAAAATCCCATGGGAATTAGCTCCGCGCCTAAGCTTTTCGAGGCTATGGGTTTGCGCTGACTAGGTTTCCA
>DATBLC010000255.1:0-10597 GCA_036555515.1 Binatia bacterium | reverse complement strand
CAGACGTGCAAAGATTTCCACCGATATAGCGCGTCCGGACACGAGGGAGCGGCCGAAGTCGAACTGGAGCAGACGGCCCATCCAATCGAGATACTGGACCACTATCGGGCGATCGAAGCCCCAAAGCGCGCGGATCTCGTCCATGCGCCCTGAGTTCATATACAGTCCATAAAGGAAGTCGACGGCATCGCCAGGCACCAGGCGAATCATGTAAAAGACCACCACCGAGATGCCCAGCTGGACGAGTATCAGAGAACAAGTCTTCTCGAAGATGTATCGAGTCACCGGACCTCGTTCTTGACGGTAGACACGCGTTAGAGCAGGACTAGCCGTATCTCTGGGGAGCTGAGCCCCTCAGAGTCGCACCCTGGGTCAGCATTTGTTACTTGCTCAGCCAGACTTCGCGTAAACTGTATTGACTGGCATTCGGATATGGGTTGTACCCGTTCACGTGGGACCGCATCGCCTGGAAGCGATCGAAGGCCACTAGGAACACCCAGGGCTGTTGTTCTGCCAGTCGCTTCATGGCTATCCGGTAGGCTTCCTTCCGATCCTGTATCGAATTGACTTCCAGCCCCTTGGCGAGCAGTTTGTCAAGTTCCGGGTCGCAGAAGCGGCTGTTGTTGTAAGTGCCCTTGCAAGTGAAGAGTGGCGTGAAAGCGCCGTCGGGGTCAACAAAATCCGAACCCCACCAGCGAATCGGGTACATTTCGAAGTTTCCCTCTATCCAGGAGCGATTGGCGGTCGCTTGATCCGAAGCTTGAATCGCGACTTCGATGCCGACTTTTTTGAGCTCCGATTGCACCACTGCAGCAAACGCTGCATGGTAAGAAGTGGTCCCGATCCTGATAGTCGTCTTCAGCCCGTCAGGATAACCTGCCTCAGCGAGCAGACGCTTTGCCCTCTCACGATCGAGCTCGTAATACGTCTCTTTATTTCCTGCCCAATATGGCGGAATTAGCGGCGGTCCCAAAAGCGGTTGAGCAAATCCGTCGAAGGCTTTCTCGACCATCTCCTTGCGGTCGATTGCGTAGGCGAGCGCACGCCGTACCCGCGAGTCATCGAAGGGCTTCTTGGAAGTGTTGAGGGAGATGGCGACGAAACTAAGGTTCGGGCCGCCCGTGACGACAATTCTAGAATCCCGCCGCAGTGCGTTGACGTCTTTCGGTGGCACCGGCTCGATAAAGTCGACTTGGCCAGAGCGCAGGGCGTTGGTCCGCGCGGTCTCGTCTATCAAAGGAATGAAGTGGATCTGGTCGAGCAGCGGCTTGCCCTTCTCATAGTAATTAGGATTTTTGACCAGCACCAAACGTTGGCCCTTGATATGCTCCTTGAACATATACGGACCGCTCCCCATCATTTCCTCTTTTAGCCCAACCGGCATCGGCTTGACTGCTTCCTTGGCCACAATTGCCATTGCGGGCAGTGACAGGTTGGCGACGATTGCCGCGTCGGGCCGCTTCAGGTTCAGCACAACCAGATATTTCGACGGTGTCTCAATCGAGTCAATGGTCGCAATCGTGCTGGCGTAGGCGGCAGGCACCTTGGGATCCAGGATTCGCTCTAGGGAAAACTTGACATCTTCCCCTATGACTTCACGACCGTTGTGAAACTTCACCCCCTGGCGAAGCGTGAACTCCAACCTTTTGGGAGTCTTGAACTCCCATCGGGTTGCCAGATCCGGCTGGGGCAGGATGTCGGTCCCGGCCCGCACCAATCCGGAGTAAACGTTTTGCATGATGTTGATATCCCAGCCGATACGACTCGTATGGGGATCGAGGTCGCCAACATCTCGTTCGCCGCCGATGCGCAACATGCCCCCGGGTTTTGCTGCGGCTTTAGCTTTCGGTGCTTGCGTCGGCGTCGGCGCAGCGGTTTTCGCCGCCGCGACGCTGGTGGGTCTTTCTCGAGAGTTCCTCGACGCGATATTTTCAAGCCGGGCCGGATTCACCAGCGCAGCCGGTATTTTGGTTGGAGCAGGTGGTGGTTGAGCGACGCAGATACAAGCCGTTGCCAAAACTAACGACAGTGCAACAGCGATGGATTGCCGGCGTGGGATCGGATCAAAATATCTAATCTTCCTTGTGGAGACATACTGATTCATGGTTCGCCTCCCCTTTTGAGCCTTAAAGCCTTTGCTCCTGCAAAACTCTGTGTGATATCGACCGGCCTACCGCGCCAGTAACCGTTTTATATACTCACTTGGTCACCTCATCTCCAACCCGATGATTCATATCGCGGTGGAATTTGACATAATTTTGTCTGGGACGGGTGGGATATTTTCACATCTGTAGTAGCATGGCAAGGATAATTTGTTGCAACATGTCTCCATTCGGAGCAGAATGTGCCAACTCAAGCGCAAGATCGGAGAGCCAAATGGCGGAAAAGCAGGGTAGGCGAGAAGCGGATCTCGCATTCGTAAACGGACATGTGATCACAGTGAATGCACGCAATGAGATCGTCGAGGCCGTGGCCGTTGAAGGCAATCGCATAGTTCAAGTCGGTTCAAATGAATCGATAAAGGAACTGGTGACTAACTCCACCCGAGTTGTGGACCTGGCTGGTCGTGCTTTGACGCCGGGATTTGTTGAGAACCACATGCACATTCCGAATGCCGCGGAGAATCGGAAGTGGGTGGACTGCAGTCCTGAAGCAGTCTCCTCCATCGGCGATATCGTCGCGGCGGTCGCAAAGCGCGTGGGCGAGTTGCCTCCTGGCGAATGGGTGATGGGATGGGGCTTCGACCACCATCGATTGAAAGAGCGACGTTACCCCACTCGCCGTGATTTAGATCCAGTCTCGTCCAATCATCCGGTCGCCCTGCGCCAGCGCGAGTCCATGAGTTGGACGGCAAATACGGCGGCGCTGCGCCGGATGGGAATTCAAGATGACACTCCTGATCCTCCGGGCGGTCCGATGCTACGGGATTCGGCTGGTGCGCCACTGGGCCCGATGTGGGACAATTGCCGGACGGTCTTCATCTTTCCCGCTATACCGAAGCCGACTCAAGAAGATTTGGTGGAAGGCTACGAGTGGGTTTGCCGCTACCTTAACGGACTCGGGATTACCAGCGCGGACGAGGCCGCCATCCGTGCCGCACAGGAGCTCCAGGCCTGGCAACTGCTGCGCCAGCGCGGCCGGCTCAGCGCGCGCATTTACTTGAATCTCTATCCTGTTTATGGCGCAGGTTGGGATAAAAACTCGACCGCTTATTCGATCTTTCATTCGGGCTTATACACTGGGTTCGGTGATGATTGGCTTCGCATTGGTCCCGTCGTTATCGGCATTGACGGCGGCGTGCAAGGGCAGACGGCGGCGTTATTCGAGCCTTACTCAAACGACACGAGTGGGACCTACCGGGGCAGTTTTCGCGTCAGCGCTGAAATGGCCGAAGAGTTTTGCCTTGACGCGCACAGGGCCGGATTTCAAATCGCCGCTATACCCCATGGCGATCGCGCCATCTCCATTACACTTGACGCGTTTGAGAAAGCCGTGCGCGCCAAGCCGCGCGCGGACTCGCGTCATCGACTTGAGCATGCCTATCTCTGGAATGCGGAACTGATCGATCGGGCCGCCCGTCTGAAGATTGTCTATAATGGCCAGCCGCCGATCCTTGAGGTACTGGGCGAGCGATGCACGATCGAGGCCTGGGGCGAGAAGCGCGCTCGCTACGCGTTTCCTTTTCGCAGTCTACTTTCCCGAGGTGTGGTCTGCTCCGGCGGCTCGGACATGCCGATCGTGACCTCGGACCCCATGCTTGGCATCGACTGTCTAGTCAATCGACGCCTCGACCCACGTCCTGGTGGACCTGTGCTCAATCCGGATGAGCGACTCTCGGTTCTGGACGCCGTCCGCGTGTATACCTATAACGGGGCCTACGCGCACTTCGAGGAACAATCCAAAGGGTCCATCGAAGTGGGGAAGCTGGCCGATCTGGCGGTGCTGTCGAAAGATATCCTTGGGGTGGCAACGGAAGAAATTCGCGAGATCAGCGTCGACATGACTGTGGTGGATGGTAAAGTGGTCTATGAAGTTTCTAGGTAATCGATATTAAATGGCTGGCGAGGAAGCATGAACGATATACAGCAGCGTGTGCTGAACGAAATTCGCGAGGACGAACTGGTCGCCATGACGGTCGACTTGGTGAATCTTCCGAGTCCTACCGGCGGCGAGGCGGCGATTGGCGACTATCTCGCTCGGCGTCTGAGCGAGCTCGGAATGCGGGTTCGGCTGCAGGAGGTCGAGTCGGGGCGCAACAACGTGATTGGCCATTTACCTGGCAAGCAGGGCAACCCGACACTGCTTTTCAGCGGTCACCTGGATACCAGTACCACGGGGCGCGAGGCAGAGGCATTTGGGGGAAGCTATCGCGCCGAAGGTTTTGGCGGCGGCCAAGTCCGCGCCACAGTGGCGAACGGGTGGGTTCACGGGGTCGGTGCATCAAACATGAAGGGCGCGTTCTCCGCATACTATGGAGCGATTCAGGCGCTTCGCCGCGCGGGCGTCGAGTTGGCTGGGGACCTCCTCGTTACCGGCGTGGTGGGCGAGACCGAGAAGGCTCCGGTGGACCAGTACCAAGGCGCGGAATTCCGCGGCGGCAAGACCGGATCGCGTTATCTGGTGACTCATGGCGTAACCGCAGACTTCGCCGTCATCGGTGAACCAACAGGTATGCGCCTGCAAATCGGCGAAACCGGCTACTGCTTCGCGAAGATCACCGTTTACGGCAAGTCGCAACACACCTGGTGCAAGGAATTCGGCATTGATCCCATCGAGAAGATGGCGCGTGTCATCACGTCGCTCAAGGCCTGGGAACCGGTTTACCGCCAGCGACACCCTCATACGTTCATGGAGGCGCGCATCGGTATTGGTGCCATCCAAGGCGGATACCCGTACAAACCATCCAAGTGTCCAGCGCCGTTTTGTAACCTGTACGTGGACCTGCGCCTGATTCCGGGCCAGAGTTTTATCGAGACCAAGCGAGAGCTCGAGGCGGTATTGGATGAGCTGAAAACCAATGACCCTGATCTGCGCACCGAAGTCGATTTCTACCTGATGGGCAACGGTTATGAGCTCCGGCGTGACACTCCGCTGGTAATGGCCCTGGAAAAAGCTCATCGTGCCGTCTACGGCGAGCCCGTCTCCTATGCAGCGCCCAATCGGTATGCCGTTTCGAGCGATGCCGGACCGATGTTCGAATACGGGATCAACGGCTTGACCTATGGCCCGGGCGGAGTGTCGACCGGTGGTTCGTTCACCGTGTATGACGCGGCCCAGCAGCAGAGTGAAGTCCTAAACATCCAGCACCTCGTCAAGGCCGCGGGAGTGTATGCGCTCGCAGCACTGGAGCTTTGCGGTTCCGCTTGAAATGTGCCGGAGCGAGGCGCCACACAGCTGTCGCGATGCGCGCGCTGTGTGGCAGTTCACCTCGGAGGTAGAGATGGCACAATCACTCATCGCGTATACCGCGTTGATCGATCGCGTGCCGCTTCGTTGGCCTAATGATGCCCGCGTGGCGTTGTGGGTCCAAATAAACCTCGAGCATTGGGAGATCGAAGGCCCCGGTACCACCCTCCCGCCGAGCCGATCTCCGGCGCCAGTCCCGGATCCGAAGAATGCGGGGTGGCGTGACTACGGTTCACGGGTCGGCATCTGGCGCCTCATGGAGGTGCTCGACAAATACGCCATCCGTGCCTCGGCGCCAACCAACGCCGAAGTGTGCTTCTACTATCCCGAGGTCGTGCGTGAAGCCGTCCGGCGCAACTGGGAGCTGATGGGCCATGGACTCAACAACTCGCGCACCCTCAGTGGCCTGGAGAAAGAAGAGGAGCGGTCAGTCATCCGCGCCTGCATGGAAGCACTGGCTTCCGCGTCCGGACGGCCCGTTAAAGGTTGGCTCGGGCCCGGACTTGTCGAAACGTTCAATACACTGGAAATTTTAGCTGAGTTGGGCATCGAATACGTTTCGGACTGGTGCAATGACGACCAGCCCTATCCCATTGTGGTCCCCACCGGCAGACTGGTCGGCGTGCCCTATTGCATGGAGATCAACGATTTCTATGCTTTTCTCGGTGCCGGCCTCGACCCAGAACGCTTCTATCGAATGATGTGCGACCAATTCGACGTACTGTATGCGGAAGGCGCGCGCTCAGGACGTATTTATGGGCTCTGCTTGCATCCGTTCATCGCCGGCCAAGCCTACAGATGCAAGTGGATTGACAAGGGCCTGGAATACATTCTCAGCCATGATCATGTTTGGGCCGCCACCGCCGAGGAGATCGCACAGTGGTACTATGACCGCTATTATATGGACGCGCTAGCGGCTTTGCGGCGGCGATCCGCGCCGTCTTCCGTCTAATGCGTAACCCCTCTTGCCCGGTTCCTCATCAATCAAATCTTCATGATGTCCACACCGGAGGTTTCGATTTAAGGCTTTCCAAAAAAGACACGGGTGATTACTCCTCAGTGACGGCTGGTTGTCGGCACGGCGAGAATGTAAAGACTCGAACGGAATTTCTCCTGGATTGGTCGGGGTTGTAAAAATTCATTGCCCGCGGAGACGGCGACTATTCCGGCAAAATCGATCTCCTGAATCCTCAACCACTTCCGGCGCAAGCGCCCGGACATAAAAAGTGACCCAGCTTCCTTCTTGACGGCGATGTCAGAGCGGCTGAGGAATGCCGACCGCACGCTTTCAGGAAATTCGATCTTTGCAAGTCGATCTGGAGAGATCGAAGCGGAAAGCGGTTTCCCTTTTCATTTGATCACCCTAGCTTGAAGCACGGCAAGAAAAACAATCATGGCGCGTGGCATGCGCCGGACTGTATTCCGCGGACACAATCAGCATATCAATTTAGATGTGACAACAACTGACGAAATCTGTAATGATTTCTGAAACCGCTGTGAATTCGTGAGGGCATTCCGTGAGATGCCTAAAAATGTCGTCCTATTGGCTTCCCTTAATTCCCTTACCGGCCTCGCGAGCGAAACTCCAATCGGCAACTTGAGACGGCGTAATATCCCGCGTTGTTCCGATCATTTCCCTGATCATGGCAATTTCGTCGAGTATCGAGTTCTCTGAAGGAATCCCGGAATCAGAGTAAAGTTTGACAACATCATCGTAGGCCAAATTGGCAATCTCTCTGTCGTTGATTCCCAGATCCGTAGCCATGATTTTCAAAACTCCTTCCTTGTTTTCCTTGATGAAGCGAAGCGCCTTGAGAGTTGCCCTTGTTGTACGCACTATTGATTCGGGGTCATTTTGCATCATGCGAATGTTTGTTCCGAAGCCGCTGGGAACGCCGCTAATGATGTCTCTTGCGTATACTAGCTCGCGGAGTCCCATTTTCACAGCCATCTTGTTCTGAGGCGTAGACAGCATGGTGCCGTCGATCTTACCTGCCTGCAGCGCCGCAAGCCGAAGTGGAGTTCCCCCGCCTAAAACGATAATTGAAACATCTGAGTCAGGCACGAGTCCGTGCTTTCTTAATGCAGCGCGGGTATAAATATCCGCAGGTCCCTTAAGTTGAGGTACCCCCAGGACTTTACCTCTCAGGTCCTCGACTTTCTGGATTTGCGGTTTTACTACTAGCGTCTGGTCGCTTCCGGTCATAAAAATCATCACGGCACGAATCGGCATTCCACTAATAGCGGCTCTGACCGCGGAAGATAAGGTAGTAACAAAGTGCAAATCCCCAGCTATGAGACCTTGCATTGCTACAGAAGGTCCCATGACTATGAGTTCCGCCTCCAAACCTTCGCTTAGGTAAAAACCTTGCTTCCGGGCAACAACAGCCGGTAACGTACTCATAGATAACGTGGTCGTACCGATGCGGATCTTTTTTAGCCTCCCTTCCTCCTGCGCACTGGCCGGAAGCGAAAGCAGAAGGAGAAAAAAGGATAGAAAAATGAGCGACACTCTGTTCCTTCAATTTGTGGCTGCAATTCGGCTATCACGCTACATAGGTTTCTATGTCCATCCGTAGAATCGGCGGCCGTTTTCGGTCAAAATCTTTTCCTTCGTCGCCGCTGAAAGATCACTCCGGTTGCGGAAAGCGGAAACGGCGTTCGGGAAAAGCCCATCCCAGTGGGGATAATCGGACGCAAAAAGAATCTTGTCATCGCCTATGGCCTCGATGACATGCGGAAGGCTCTTCTCTTCAGGCTCCGCAGAAAAATACCAATTGCCGCGTAAGATATACTCGCTCGGTTTATTCTTACACAGGGGCGCTTCCACCCTGCCTCGTTTTTCCCATTCCTCGTCGAAGCGCTCTATCCAGTAAGGCACCCAGCCAGCCCCGCATTCAAAGAAACCGACACGCAACTGCGGAAATATCTCCGCGACTCCCGCGTAAAGCAAGCCGGCGAACTGAATCGCCGTTTCAACTGGACGCCCAATGGTGTGCATGAAAATAAAACTATCGAACCTGATCTCTCCCGCCGGCCCATCACGGCCACCATGAACACACAAAGGCACATTTAGACGCTGCATCTCTTCGTATATCGGCCAAAAGATTTTCGATCCCAAGTGCGCCTTCATGCTCTGTGATGCAACCCCAACCCCTGACAGTCCTAGTTCCGTTATTGCCCGATTCAATTCTTCGATCGCCTCGTCAACTGCGATAAACGGTAGAAGAGCAATGCCCTTGATCCGTGAACTCTGTTTGCAAACATCAGCGATATAATTGTTATAAGCCCGTGCATATGCAACAGCATAGTCGGGTTCAATGATCCTGCGCATGCCGAGACTGTTTGTTGGAAAAAGAACCGCGACGCTTATTCCTTCTCGATCCATGTCGCTGAGTCGTGTGGTTATATCTGGATTTTCGCTGTGATCACTGTTTGTTCCTTCTCCGGCCCACATACCATCGGAGGCCAAAAGAGGACTACCGCGTTTGCAATACGGCTCTGGTAGATAAGACCTAATATCGTTGTTGCTCTCTCTTATATGAGCGTCCACATCGATTACATCGGATGACATTTGAAAACTCTCCTTTCTCGCGGATGTATCATAGACGCATAGAAGGCGTCAACTTTGCTGTGTAGCGCTGGTCGTGCCAACGCCAGAATGTCAGGGTAACAGTTAATGTAAGAGAAGAGACAAAGCGGTTGGGAGTCTTTTTATGAGAGTTTCGGACGACCACGCGGATTCATCGTCGACTCAAGACCAAGTTGTCTGGCAATTCTCATCATCCAGTCTTCACTACCAAACGGTCGGCCTCGCTGCGCGCTCGTCCACAAATCCGCCAACATCGATTCTCGGATCACCTCGGAACCCTCTCCGTCGCCGCGTGGCCACACTACCCACTTTCCGACCCTGATATTTTTGTTTAACTCATCCTTCGCACGGCATGCTATGAATTTCCTACTCTTTGGGTAAAATATGCCTGGTTCGTGGGCAATTATTAAGAGTAACCAAACAGCGACCGAGGGGTGAGACCTGGAGAGCGCGGGCACAGGAGCGTAAAGGTTGTTTTCAGGCCGCCGGCGGGCATTTCCACCTATGGAGAGGACGGGGTGGTGGCCGGCAAGGCAGAGAACCATTGACCGCGATCGGAAGGGCTCGCCTCTCGGTCGCACACTAGCGACATGGTCTCTAAATAACGAACTCATTAGTAAATGCTGCGGTGAGTAACCAAACTTGCCTACAACCATCTCTGGGGAGAGCACTTGGGAGAGACAGAGAGACAAATGATCGGCGCCATCGGCGGGCAAGTTCTAAAGCACTTCAGATCGCAACATGGAAGCCGTCTAACTGTGAAGCCCTCAAGAATGAGGGCGATTCTGTGCGTGAGGAGCAAACCAATTGGGGCGGTGATCAGCCATGCCGAAAACTAACGACGCTTACGGAGCTGAGCTGTGGGACTATTACAAAACTAAAGAAGACAAGCGCGAAATCGTTGAGCGCGATGATAAATTTATCGATGGAAGGCGCGATGGTTACGGCGGTGATGTGTATTTTTCTGAATACAAAGACTGGCCTTCTATCGAAAAAAGGGCCATCAAATACGTTCGCGGCCGCGTGTTCGACGTAGGCTGCGGTGCCGGAAGGCATGCCCTTTATCTCCAGAAGAAGGGTCTAAACGTAACCGGGATTGATACCTCACCACTGGCGATAAAAATATGTAAATTGCGTGGCCTGCGTAAAGTCCAGGTACTTCCATTCGATCACATAGACAAATTTAAAGAAAACTCCTTTGACACGATCATTCTCATGGGAAACAATTTTGGTTTATTCGGAGGATTTCAAAAAGCCAGAAAGCAACTTCGAAAGCTTCACAGGATAACTTCCCGAGATGCGAGAATCGTTGCCACAACCACTGATCCATACAAAACCAATAATCCGATACACTTGCGTTATCAAAAGTTAAACCGCAGAAGAGGAAGAATGCCGGGTCAGCTGAGAATTCGAATTCGCCATGGGGATATTATAGGCCCTTGGTTCGACTATCTTCTGGCTTCCAAAGACGAAGTAAAGAAGATTGTCGCTGGTACCGGATGGAAAATAAAAACATTCATAGAACACAAAGAACCGCGTTTTGCTGTAGTCATCGATAAACAGTAAAGGCCTTGCCCTGGGAACGCTCCCGCGGCCGGC
>DATBLC010000254.1:0-56961 GCA_036555515.1 Binatia bacterium | reverse complement strand
GTGGTGAACCTTCCCGACAGGGCCGGGCGCGAGGCCATCCTCGAGGTCCACGTCCGCCGCGTGCCGCTCGCGAGCGACGTCAGCCTCGGAGACCTGGCCGCCACGACGCCGGGGTTCTCGGGGGCCGACCTGAAGAACCTGGTCAACGAGGCGGCGCTGCTGGCGGCCCGGCGCGGGCAGGGCGAGGTCCGACACCAGGACTTCCTGGACGCGCTGGAGAAGATCGTGCTGGGCCCGGAGCGGCCCCTCCTCCTGACCCGAGCCGACCGGGAGCGGATCGCCTACCACGAGGGCGGCCACGCCATCCTGGGGCTGGTCGTGCCCGGCGCCGACCCCGTCAATCGCGTGACCATCGTGCCGCGGGGTCAGGCGCTCGGCGTGACCTACCAGCGACCGGACAGCGACCGCTACAACTATCCGGAAGCCTATCTCCGCGCCCGCATCGTCGGCATGCTGGGCGGCCGGGCCGCCGAGGAGATCGTCTACGGCACCCGGACGACCGGAGCCGAGAACGACATCGAGCAGGCCACCGCGCTCGCCCAGCGCATGGTCACCCGCTGGGGCATGAGCGAGCGGCTCGGGCTGGTGCAGCTCGCGCCGCGGGAGAACCCCTACCTGAGCGGGCCGAACGGTTATGGCGCTACAAGGCAGTTCAGCGAGGAGACCGCGCAAGCCATCGATGCCGAGGTGCTGAAGATCATCGACCAGAGCCACGAGGAGGCAAAGCGGCTCCTGACCGCGCACCGCAAGCAACTCGATGCGCTCGCCGAAGCCTTGTTGTTGCGGGAGTCCCTGAACGAGCAGGAGATCCTCGAGGTCACGGGACTGCCGCGCGCGCCGGCCCTGGAGACCGGGATGCTCCCCGCATCCGACGGCGGCAACAGCAGCGCTGCCCACGCGAAAGAGAACTCGGCGCCGTAGAGCACATGAATCAGGCGCCTTCGAAGATCGAAATCCGTCCTGAGTCAAGCGAAACCCTGTTTGATGACAAGAGGCCCAATGTTACAACTGCCGCGCTCCGGACTGAGCCGGGATTCAACCTGGATTCGGCAGTTAGACTGAGTAGAGGGCAAGCGAGGTGGAACCCTGGAGTAGCCAAAGCGTCCAACTGTAAAATTGCAAAATCATTTTGCGCTTTCGCACTTCGTTGTTACGAGCTTTAACGTTCCATCGAAGCACCGTTGCTCGATGTCTTCTCAGAGGCAGACGGCATCTCCGCCACAGGCGGATCAGCCTTCGGCTGAGACTTTGCTACGAAAGGGTTGCGCCTCGCGCTTCCTGTCGAGCGCAACTGCGGAATCCGGGTTCAAATATTTTTGTAGTTCGGGTGTGTTCGAATTTCGCTTCGTTGATTGCGGCATATCTCGTGCAAAGACCAACGAAAAACGTAAATCCGAATCGGAATTTCGCAACAAATTTTAATGATCGAATAGCACAAATTCCAAATGCGCGCGTTGGGAATTTGCGATTTTTGGGCTGTGCGGTGTTTTGCTTTGTTTTGACTTCGAGCTGTCGATTTCGGTTTGTGATTCGCTTGGGATTGAACGGCTGAAACGAGTGGAACGTCTGGAAAAAAAGCGCAGGCGACGTCGGGTACGGCAGGCGGCGCAAATCTTCGTGAAACTGAACCAGTCTCCAACAACAGAGAAATAACTCATGACCGGCATCGCTCACGCCATCACGCTCTCCCCTCGGGATTACGATGCCGTTTTGTTCGACCTCGACGGCGTGCTGACCAAGACGGCGAGCGTGCACGCCGCAGCGTGGAAAAAACTCTTCGACGGGTTTCTCGAGCGGCGCGCCGCCGAGACCGGCCAAGCGTTCGTCGCTTTTGACATCGATACCGATTACCGGCGCTATGTCGACGGCAAGCCGCGTTACGACGGCGTCGCGTCGTTTCTCGAATCGCGCGGAATCGAATTACCCCCTGGAGCACCCGAAGACCGCCCCGGCGCGCAAACCATACAGGCACTGGGCGATCTCAAGGACCAATATTTCACCGAGCAATTGGAGCAGCGCGGCGTCGAGCCGTATGAGGCCGCGATCGATCTCGTTCGCGCGCTTCGGGCGCAAGAGATCAAGACTGCGGTCGTGTCCTCCAGCAACAACTGTGCGGCGGTGCTCGAGGCGGCCCGTATAGCCCAGCTCTTTGACGCGCGCGTGGACGGGATCGAAATCACGCGCTTGGCGCTCAAGGGCAAGCCGGCGCCCGATGCCTTCCTGGAGGCTGCGCGGCGCCTGAAGGTGGAACCGGCGCGCGCGGTCGTTGTCGAGGACGCGATCGCCGGCGTCGAGGCGGGGCGCGCCGGCCGATTCGGCTGTGTCATCGGCGTCGATCGCGGCGGACAATCGCAGGCGCTCCGGGAAGCCGGCGCCGACGTTGTGGTAACCAGCCTGGCGCAGGTCAAAATCGCCACCGAGCCGCCTTCCGCGTGGTCATTGGTGTACGAGGGATTCGATCCGGCGCGCGAGGGAATCCGCGAAGCGCTGTGCGCCCTTGGAAATGGTTTTTTCGCGACTCGCGCAGCCATGAGCTGGTCAATGGCGGACGACGTCCACTACCCAGGGACCTACCTCGCATGCGGCTACAATCGACTGCGCACCGAAATTGCCGGCTGGGTAGTCGAGAACGAGGACCTGGTCAATTTTCCCAACTGGCTCGCGCTCGACTTTCGCATTGCCGATGAGGACTGGTTCGGTCTGAGAACCGTCAGTATCCTCTCATACCGGCAAGAGCTCGATCTCCGGCGCGGCATGCTGTTTCGCAGCCTGCGGTTCGAAGATCGCCAGGGGCGGCGCGCTACGCTCAAGGAGCGCCGGCTGGTCTCGATGGGCGACATGCACCTGGGCGCGCTGGAGCTGGCGCTCACCGCCGAGAACTGGTCCGCGAGCGTCACGCTGCGCTCGGCGATCGACGGGCGCGTCGTCAACGCGGGCGCAAAGCTCTATCGCAAATTCAACAACAGACATCTGGAACCGCTCGCCGGCGAAATCACCGGCGCGGACGGCGTGTATATGCAGGTGCGCACCTGCCAGTCGAATATTCATGTTGCTCAGGTGGCGCGCACCCAAGCGTTCGTCGATGGCGAGCCGCGCGAGGTTTCGCGACGGATTATCGACAAACCGGGATACATCGGGCAGGAACTGGTAATTGACCTCCGCCAAGGCGAGACCTTGGCGGTGGAGAAGCTTGACTCTTTTTACACGTCGCGCGATCACGCCATTTCCGAGTGCGGGCTAGCGGCGCGCAAGGCGATTGCGCGGGTGGGTCGCTTCGACGCGTTGATGGCGGAGCATGTGCTTGCCTGGAAGCACTTGTGGCGCCGCTTCGACGTGCACATTCAGCCGGCAGAGCCGGGCTTTAAACTGAACGTCATGATGCTGCTTCGGTTGAATATGTTTCATCTGCTGCAGGCGGTCTCGCCCAACTCCATCGGACTTGATATTGGCGTGCCTGCGCGCGGCTGGACCGGTGAGGCCTACCAGGGCCACATCTTCTGGGACGAGCTTTTTATCTTCCCGTTTCTAAATTATCGACTCCCTGAGATCACGCGGTCGCTGCTGCTGTATCGCTACCGGCGCCTCGGCGAGGCGCGCGCCGCGGCGCAAAACGCAGGGTTTCAAGGAGCCATGTTTCCCTGGCAAAGCGGCAGCGATGGCCAGGAGGAAACCCAGGAGCTGAATCTCAACCCCCTCTCGCAGCGCTGGGTGCCTGACAACTCCTACCTGCAGAGGCACGTGGGCAGCGCCATCGCCTACAACGTCTGGCAGTACTTTCAGGTCACTCACGATGTCGAGTTTTTGCAGGCCCACGGCGCCGAGCTGATTATCGAGATCGCGCGCTTCTGGTCGAGCATCGCAAGCTTCAACGACAAGCGCAGCCGTTATGAGATTCGCGGTGTGATGGGCCCCGACGAGTTTCACGAGGGCTATCCGGGTGCACCAGTACCAGGACTCAACAACAACGCGTATACCAACGTCATGGCCGTCTGGGTGTTGTGCCGGGCCCTCGAGGTGCTCGAACTGCTTCCCGACATTCGCCGCGCCGAGCTAACGACCCGGCTTGGGTTGCCGGCTCAAGAGATCGCGCGCTGGGGTGACATCAGCCGCAAGATGTACGTGCCGTTTCATGACGATGGGATCATCAGCCAGTTCGAGGGCTATGAAAAGCTCGACGAGCTGGATTGGGAGGCTTACCGCAAGCGCTACGGCAATATCCAGCGCCTCGAGCTTATTCTCGAGGCGGAAAACGACAGCGCGAACCGCTACAAACTTTCGAAGCAGGCCGACGTGCTGATGTTGTTTTATCTTTTTTCCGCCGAGGAGCTGGGCGAGCTGTTCACGCGTCTGGGCTATCCTTTCGAACGCGAGACCATTCCGCGAAACGTTGCCTACTACGACCGCCGCTCGTCCCACGGCTCCACCTTGTCCCGCGTGGTCCATGCGTGGGTATTGGCGCGCTCGGACCGGCCGCGCGCGATGAGCTACTTCGCGGAGGCGCTGCAGAGCGACGTGAGCGACATCCAGCAGGGCACCACCGCGGAGGGCGTGCATCTCGGCGCAATGGCGGGAACCGTAGATCTGGTGCAGCGCGTATCGACGGGGATCGAAGTCACGGGAGACGTCCTGCGGCTCAACCCGAGATTGCCGCTGGAGCTCGATCGGCTCGACATGCGCATCCGCTATCGCGGCCATTCGCTCGATCTGCGGCTCACGCGCGATACCCTTACCGTGCGCGAACGCGAACACGGCGTCGCGCCGATCAATTTGTCATTTAAGAACGAAGTTTACGAGTTCGTCGGCGGCACGCGGGTTTTCAAACTTGGCAGTGAAGCAAAATGAGCCGTAATTAATAGGAACAAGACTTTCACCACGAAGTGTGTCATGAGCTTACGCTCGCCTGCAGAGCATGAAAAAAGAGAACCATCCCTCCACGCCAACGCCAATGGTCGACGACATTTTGGCCATCAGCAGCCTCCGTCATGCCGGCATGGATTGCCGGCACCCAGGCTCCCAGATGCGTCCGGACACATCCATGTCAACCTGGGTCCCGGCAGTCCATACCGGGACGACGAGCTCGTATAATGATTACGTAACGCACACAAATCGGATGGCAATAGTCCTCCACCCAAGCAAATTTTCGAAGGACACGAACAGCCTAGCGCGGCAGAGCCGCAACCAAAATGACAGATTGGTTTCATTGGTGTAAACGGTGCTCATGTCTACGATACACAATGCACTGACGAAAGAGGTTGCGCATGCCTTTGTAGGACGTCACGCAAGCGATGTCATCGGAGCTTTGCACGGTTGGGATCGATTGCGACTGCAAGGCACGCTTCGAAGTCTCTACTACCAGCCTGTGATGGAAGAGTACCTGAGGCAAGCAGGAGTTTTGTGGAAAGATTTTAAAACCTTCGCCACTACGCTGACGGCTCGTGTGCGCCAGGCGGCAGTGGATCTGGCGGCGCGGCATCACCGGCCGATGCTTTATCTTAACTCCAGCCGCACACGCAAGGAGGACAAGGCTCGCAAAATCCAGCAGCGTGCCGGGAGGACTGGTGGAGGGCTCCGGCACTATGCGCTACGCGCAAACCATGGCGTTTACGACCTTGGTGATGTTTCAGCTTTTCAATATTTTTAACGCGCGCTCCGATGACCGGAGCGCGTTTGCCGGGCTGTTCTCGAATCACTGGCTGTGGGGAGCGGTTCTGTTGTCTCTGCACGCCGCGGTCATTTACATACCTGTCCTGCAACAAGCGTTTTCGACTGTTCAATTGAGTGCCAGCGACTGGCTTTTTTGCGCGGCGGTAGCCAGCTCGGTACTGTGGCCGCGCGAGTTGGGCAAGCTTATTACGCAGACAAGAAGCCGGCGGATTCTTATCTCGGGTTGAGTAACGAACCGCGGCCCGCGACAGGTAGCCAGCCGGCTCACAACGCACATGGACTTTCCACCTTCGACTAATTCGGTATCTTCCAATAACACGGCCGCAGCCTGGCGGGCGTTGCCAGCGGGCATCTGGGCATTGGGGTTCGGCTCGTTGTTCATGGATATCTCGTCGGAGCTAATCCATAGCCTGCTGCCAGTATTTATGGTTAGTGTTCTTGGCGCTCCCATGGTCACGGTCGGCATCATCGAAGGTGTGGCGGAATCTACTGCCGCTGTCACGAAGGTCTTCTCGGGCGCACTCAGCGATTACCTCGGCAAGCGCAAATTTTTGTTGGTTCTCGGTTATGCGCTCGCTGCGTTCACCAAGCCGATCTTCCCCCTGGCTGCTTCAATCAATTGGGTGTTCGCGGCGCGTTTTATTGACCGGGTGGGGAAAGGCATCCGGGGCGCACCCCGCGACGCGCTGGTAGCCGATATCGCGCCGCCGGAGATGCGCGGCGCGGCCTATGGGCTTCGCCAGGCGCTCGACTCGGTGGGCGCTTTGATCGGCCCCTTGTTGGCTGTGGCACTCATGATCTGGTTCGCCAACAACATCAGAAACGTGATGTGGGTGGCTGTCGTGCCGGCCTTCGTCGCAGTGGCGTTGTTAATGATATATGTGCGCGAGCCCGAGCGTGCAGGCGTAGCGGGCCCGGATAAGGCGCCGGTTATCTTGGTCGATGTCAAGCGGCTGCCTTTGCGTTATTGGCTCGTCGTGCTGTTGGGAGCTGTCTTTACGTTGGCGCGCTTCAGCGAGGCGTTTCTGGTGCTGCGCGCCCAGGATGTCGGGCTTGAACTGAGCTACGTACCGTTGGTGATGATAGTGATGAACGTCTTTTACGCCGGCGCCGCCTATCCAGCCGGCGCCGCCGCCGATACGGTCAGTCCGCGCACTTTGTTGCCCGGAGCAGAGAGCGCTGAGGCTCCGTTTGGCCATCCAACGAGACAGAGCGCATTATTGATACTCGGGCTTGCTCTATTGATCGCCGCGGATCTTGTGCTTGCTTTTGCCACATCGCCGCTCCTTGTTTTCGCCGGGGCCGCGTTGTGGGGGTTGCACATGGCTTTTACCCAAGGATTGCTGTCGAAGCTTGTCGCAGAAACCGCGCCCGCACACCTGCTCGGCACGGGTTTCGGTATATTCAATCTTGTAAGCGGTGGCGCGCTGCTGTTAGCGAGCGTCATTGCGGGCTCACTATGGAGCTCTCTCGGAGCACCGGCGACGTTTTTGACCGGCGCAGGCTTCGCTGCGGCGGCGGCTCTCGGGTTGGTAGCAGCCCTACGGCGGCGCCAGCCGCGACCTGCCACATGATGGCGAAGGGAGGCGCATGGAAAGTATGCACGAACCCTTCAAGCCGGATTCCGCAGTTAGACTGAGGCGAGGCAAGCGAGGCGGAACCCTGGAGTAGCAAAGGCGTCCAACTGTAAAAATTTCAAAGTCATTTTGCGCTTTCGCACTTCGTTGTCACGAGCTTTAACGTACCGTGGAAGCACCGGCGCTCGATGTCTGCTCAGCGGCAGACGGCATCTCCGCCACAGGCGGATCAGCCTTCGGCTGAGACTTTGCTACGGAAGAGTTGCGCCTCGCACTTCCTGTCGAGCACAACTGCAGAATCCAGCTTCAACGTCGATGTTCCGCGACGCTGAACAGCTCGCATTGCGCTAGGCCGCACTGGACTCTGAGCGGTGCCCCGTGCTCTATTGACGCAATAGGCCAGGCGATTGGATCTGCCATTCGGCCGCGAACGTAACTCCGGCATTGCGCCGCGCCTCTACACTATGGAATCTCGAAACTTAGCCAACTTGCCTGGCCTCGAGGACAAAGCTTTTTTGTTGCTGGTTATTGCGGTAACGCTGGCATTCGCATGGATTCTCTGGCCATTCTCGGGCGCGATTCTCTGGGCAACCGTGCTGGCAATCGTCTTTGCGCCGTCCTACCGGAGGCTGTCGAGATCGATGCGCGAGAAGCGCACGCTTGCGGCGCTTGTTACATTGATGATCATCGTTTTGATAGTCATTTTGCCGCTAACGCTGATTACCGGCTTGTTGCTGCAGGAAGGATTCAGCGTCTACGAGAGAATCCAGTCGGGCGAGCTCAACATCGGCCAGTACTTGAAGCAGGTTTTTGAGACGCTACCATCTTGGGTCACCGGTCTGATGGACCGCTTTGAGCTGACAAACCTCGGCTTGATGCAGGAAAGACTGTCGAGCAGCCTGATGAAAACGAGCCAGTTCTTTGCCACCAAGGCTTTGAGCATTGGGCAGAACACGTTCGCCTTCATCGTCGATCTGTTCATTGTGCTCTACCTGTTGTTCTTTCTGCTGCGCGATGGTGACGGGCTTGCCAGGCGCATAAGGGACGCGATTCCTCTATATCCGGAGCAACAGCGCGATCTTTTCAACAAGTTCACCGCGGTCATCCGCGCCACGATCAAAGGCACCCTCGCCGTCGCTATCGTGCAAGGAACGCTCGGAGGACTGATCTTATGGGCTTTGGGCGTCCGCGCTCCAATATTATGGGGGGCGTTGATGGCCGTTTTGTCTCTGCTGCCTGCGGTCGGTAGCGCCCTGGTATGGCTGCCGGTTGCGATCTATTTCCTGGTGACGGGCGCTATCTGGCAGGGGATTGTCCTGATTGCGTTTGGCGTGCTGGTGATCGGATTGGTAGACAACGTCCTGCGTCCGGTTCTGGTCGGCAAGGAAACCAAGATACCCGACTACGTTGTGCTGATCGCTACACTCGGCGGCATAGCGATCTTCGGTGTCAACGGTTTTGTGATCGGTCCGGTGATCGCGGCAATGTTCATGGCCGCCTGGGATATTTTTTCTACAGCGAGGTCGGGCATTGACCGCACTGGGCCTTGATGGCGGGAAGGTCGCCGTTGCTTGCCAGTTTCAGCACGAGGCACGAGCGAGCATGACCGAAGCCGTCCGCGGTGGTGCACGAAGCGAAGCCTCGGGGCGCGCGTGTGGAGGGCCTTTCCCTTCACGCGAACGTAGCGGTGCCTGCTCACGCCCGAGAGCGGCTGCAGCACCTATGCGCTACCTCTTGCGCCCGCTGGCGCTGGAGCGGTTGACCGAGAGTCGCACTAGCGCGAGCGTCGAGCGCGCTTCCTAGCGGCCTTCATGGCGCGCGTACGGGCCAGCGACCTTGGCTCCTCCTCCATTCGCGTCGCTGACGCCAACGCCGCGCCCCGTCCAAACTGCGCGGCACCTGCACTCATCGCTCCTAGCTTCTTCGCGCGCTCCAACAGCGCTGCCGGTGGGGGTCCCGGCGGAGCGTCGACGGGGTTTGGAACCGGACCGGCAAGAGCGCCAAGCGCGGCATCTGGGCCATTCACGGTTACTTTCTCGCCATCGACTTCGATCACGATTCTCATGGTATCACTCCTCATGCTACGAAAGCACGGCGTAACGCCCCTCG
Organism: Binatia bacterium; assembly: GCA_036555515.1. Classification (GTDB taxonomy): domain Bacteria; phylum Desulfobacterota; class Binatia; order UBA9968; family UBA9968; genus DATACQ01. The sequence continues at coordinate 47,611 of DATBLC010000254.1, read as the reverse complement.
AACGTCAGCGTCTGCGACGTAAGGTTCTTCACCGTAATCCAGTAGGTGCATTGCGATTGGTTCGCCCGCTCGACTGCGACGTCCCAGTCGATGCTCGGCGAGCCGAGGGCCACCGTGGTGGACATGATGTGCCAGATCACGTGACGATGAGCCGGCCAACCCCAGGTGAACCAGAGCTGCGTCTGCCCCGCCCCGATCGTTCCCGTCCATTGAACGCCCGTCCACATAGTACCTCTCTCCTTACTACGAAAGAATATTGTAGCGGCCGGCAAACCGGACGCGATCGGCCGACAGGTTCTTTACCGTGATCCAATAAGTGGCATGCGTCGAGCTCGCGCGTTCGACGGAGACATCCCAGCTGAGCTGCGAGCCACCGGGGCACGGCGTGAGCGGCATAATGTTCCAGACGACATGCCAGCTGGCCGACCACCCCCATGTGAACCAGAGCTGGGTCTGGTTGCCCTCGATGAGCCCGAACCACTGCGTCCCGCCAGGCTTCACCATGCAGTTCGTATAGGGCGGCGGACCGTCGGAGCCGGCGGAGCGCAGCTTGAGCTTGTTGCGGTAAGTCGCAAGATCGGCGTTTGTCTGGCTGTAACTCGGATCTGTGGTGCCCCCCCACAGATAAAAGATGTCAGCGCTCGACGGTGTGAGAGACGCGCTGGGGTCACCCTGGATACTCTTCCACATCGCCTGCGAAACGGGCTCGTTGAACAACGATGGATCGATGACATATGTCTGCGGCGACCCGTTGATGTCCACCTGCAGCGTGGGTGCCACATGCCACCCCCACTGCACGAGGCAGTCGGGTTTGTTGTGCGAATTTACGTTGAGATAGCCCTGAATCCAGACCTTCTCGGGCTGCCCGCCGTTAGCGATCATGAGACGGCACATCTCGTGGGCGCGCGCCCAGCACCCATTATCCGGATAGAGAAAGGGGATGCAGGGCGATGGCGTGCTGCAGGGGCAGCAAATACGCGTATTGCACAGATCGAAGAGTTGTCGGGCACGCTGCAGCGTGACAATCGGTGGCATGGGGAGCCCTGGGTGCTGCTACGTTCGACGCCGACCAGTGAGACTTGGCACAGGTCGAACGTCGACAATTGCGGAACTGTCGAGCGACTCGGTCACGAGCACGGGCGTTTTCTCGCGTCGCGCGCGATCGAGCAATTTATACATCTCATCGAAGCGCGGATGTGCACGCCGCAGATGATGTCGAGCATGGGAAATCTCGAGCTCGATCTCCACATCATCCGCGCGGGACGTCTCGCGAATGGCGGCAACTGTGAATCGCTGCGGAATAAGAAGCGAGGTGATGTAGCGTGTCTGGGGATCTATCTCGACATAGGCCGGCTGCCGCGAATCACGAAGCGACTCCAGCACCTCGGCCCACACCTTGTCGCGTGCACTCTCGGGGTTGAGTCTCGCGTCGGCCCCGCTGGCAAAGCGGACGCGGATCGCTGGCCCCTCAGCTTTTCCGCGGGCCGCGCGCGGGCGCTCTCGCGCCATGTCACGTACGTGATCTACCAATGCCGCCTCTAGAGTCACAACTCACATTCCCCTGGACAACGCCTGTCCTCCCAACGCACCAGTTACAGGTCACACCAAACCGGAAGTGATAGAAATGTTTTTTTGAGGTCCAGCCACTTAGCACTCAAATTAACCTGAGGACCCGGTGCGAGCCCGCGTTCCAGAGCCTCAGGCGGCGAACTCAGAAAACAGACTGGCCCGCACCCCCATCTTTGGGGCAGATGGTATTCGATGAGGTAGCATTATGTCAACTTGACCGGCTGAGGCGATAATTGAAATTGTGAACGAAGGTTATTTAATGTTGTTTTTCGTTATCGCGTTTCTTAGGCGGGCCGAGACTTCTCGTCCAATTTAATTCTCGCGCTCAGGGAGAATATCTATTGCCTCTCATTGAAGACGATCTGCTCTCCGTCTTTTGCTTTGCGTACGGCCGCGACGGTCAAAATGCCCATATCTCTTTCCTTTGCCCCCGGATCAGTCGGGTCGTCCCTCATCCATAAGTCCGGGACCGGCGCATCGTGGAACTTGGTGAATCCTTCGTCCCATCCAACCGTCGGCCTGCGAGGCAGGCTTAATTCCTCTCGCGTACCAACTGTGAAATGTCTCGTGCAAAAGCGCGGAAGTCGAGGTTGTAGTTCCGCCTTCGTATTCCATTCCGCTGCTACCGTTAAAGAAAGCCACGAACCGATTTTCGTGAACAAAAGCGCCGTAGTCTCATCGTCGGTGAGACGGGCTTTGATGTTGTTTATCTCCGTGGTCAGATTCACGGTGTTGTTCGTCGTCGCTTCCATGCTTCGAGGGTGACGGTGTTTCCGGATACAGGCAGAACGACTGTATCGGTTCGTTGGGTGAGAGTGTCGGAGTGGAACGGATAGCAGTCCATCAACGGTCTTGGAAGGCGGAGCGAGGTGAAAATTCGTGCCCATAGCGCGTCCCTCCTTCGGACTCACCCGGCCGATGATCGGTCCAATTACCGGCCGGGTGTTTTGTGACCGTTTCAATTAATCGCAGCAGCAGTCGTTATCAAGTTCGATATCGACCGACACCTTTTTCACGCATACCTTCTTGACCTTCTTACCGCCGGAGACCTTCAGGCAATCAAGAAGCTCCTGAGCCGCGCCATCGCAATCCTTACCCGGGGGTTGCTTGCCGCCCGAGGGTTTCTTTAGTTCAGGGTCGACGTAGTACGACATGCCGCCAAGCGGCATTCCATTCGCGAGAAGGGTAACGTTGATCATTCGATCGGCCGCGCCCTCGATGTCCGCCTTGGCAAATTGGGTGCCCTGTTTGAGGCTTAATTGGATCCTGCGTTTGGCGCCGGAGTTGAGTTCAAACTTGTTGTTTGGCAGGCCGTCAAACTGAAGCAGCCAACCCTTGTCACCGAGTACCTTTGGCATCTTGACTCGAAGCTCCATCGCGGCCCGCCTATTCAGGTTATTTCCCGCGATGAAAAAAGCTCCGTTGAGAGCGGCCATGAGCGCTTCGCCACCGCCTTCGCCCGGGACAACGCTAACGTTTCGCTGGCCGACGTTGTTGTCGTGAGGAACGAGCCGCCATTCCTGGATTGACTCAGTTCCGGTAAAGTTGTCGACATTGCTCGGATCTCCCGCCACTGATGCGATCATCAGCACGCAGTCGTGCCCGTAGGCATTTATATTGGGCTCCCATTCGAAAGGCCCGACCGTTACCTCTGCCGCACTATTTGCAGCGATACTGGCAATCGGAAGGCCGCCAACAGGGCTCATCTCGACAAAATCAGTCGGCCAAATCAAACCAGCGCCAGGCAGCGAGTGATACGCCCTGACGGTGACATTATTGGCCGTCGTGGTACCGCGATTCTTGACCTTCCCGTAAATGTAGTTGGTCTGTCCGTCAATCGCATTCTGGTGACCCGCCATTCCGTCGGCCGCATTGCGGTTCCAGATTGATTGGTTTTGCCAATGAGCGAAAATATACTGGTACTCACCGGCGCGACCGTCGTCAATGTAAACGTCAACCTCCGGAGGTGCTCCCGCTGTAGTGAATGGCGGCATCGCGCCGGCCGGCTGATAGCTGCCTTGTTTTTCAAAGGCCCAGCGAATCACTTTGTTGTATGCGCCGCCTGACAGGCCCTCGCTGTCCCAATTCTCGAGATCGGTGTCCTGCATCTCTTCGCACCAAACTTCCGCGTCGTTCGGGTTGGTTGTGGGGGTAAGATTTGCGGTGGTGCGCAGAATAAGATAAGTCGTAACTCTGGAGGCGAATATTCGGCGGTTTACGTCATCAGCGTCTCCACCCAACGATTGATAGATCCTGAAATGGCATGTAGCAAGTATTTGTTCACTGCCATAACCGCCGTCGTCATTGGCCCCGCCGTTCCATGCCCATGTGGCAACCGGCCGATCAAACCGCCGCTCAGTTGTAAAAGGTCTGAACGGTGCGTAGCGGAACCGTTCGGGAACTGCCCGAAGGCCGGACTCGGGGTCGTTTTGAATCGCCGCCAAACCGTCCCCGTGGCTATGCGAAAATCCGAGATTTCCACTTCCTACATGATCGCCCAGAACGCCGTGGCCCCCCATTTCGTGCCAATGAACGTATGGGTCGACCGCTCTCCCGAGAGGATTTCCCACGTCGGAAAGATCGCAAAGGCAGAAACCAAGAAAGTCAGTGCCGCCCGTACCGTTAGGCGACCAAAAGGCATTGATCTCTTCTCCATCGGGATCGCTAAAACTGGCCCTATGGTCAACGGGTACAGGGAAGGTGGTCCCGTCAAAATAATCCTCGACGACGAAACCCAGGTCGGCGATCGTCCTGAATAATTCTGTTTGATGATAATAGGCGTTTACAGCCGCAAAATTGTTGGTTCGTGGATTGTAGTCGAAATCGGTTCCCATCGCTTCAGTAGGCGCGGCAATATTCGGTGCGTCCTCCTCCTGAACAACAACGTAGGTGCCATTCAGATTTTGATTTCCTGCGGCAACTAGGGTCAGGTCGTTCAAGGTCGCGTCAAAGTCGTAATCGTCAAGAATCGCGTTTGGCTGATCAGCAGTTATGGTTAAATCGCCGCTGGAAACCATCGGATCGCGCTTGAAAACCAGTCCGTTTACACCGCATGTCATACATTCGATATAAAGAATCGAGCCGGTTTCGACCTCGACCAAAATTAACCAGACCAGTCCAGAGCGGCCCCGCGGTCCCAACCTAAAAATCAGCTCCGCAACTAGGTACGCCCTGCCGGACCTGATCTTGTCGTTTACAGGTGGCAACTCGAGAAGCGGGACCTCACGCTCTTCGCCTGTTTGACCTTTCTTTTCTTTGTCCGGCGGCGACGATTTACCCGCAAAACGTTTTTTCGGGTCGTATTTATAAATAAAGAACCTGCCGCTAAGCAGTCGTACTTGGTCTTCCGTTCGACCCGCCCTACGGCGGCCGGTTCTCGCGGCGCGGGAAGCGGCCGCAATCTTGATTGCGTCTCGAACCAACGCCTCAGCGTCTCCCTCCCCTTTATCCTCAGCTTCACCGAGAGCAGGATCGATGGCGACTTTGCGCGTCGCCGCTTGCCGGAAAATGGCTTTATATCTCTCGATAATCTTTTCGTCTGGCAGGGAACCTTTCAGGTCGTCTTCGCTGTTGTTCGTCGAACCGACAACGCGATTTGGGTTTTGTTTGATCTTTACGGAGAGACCTCTTCGCCAGACGGGAGTGTTAAGGTAGGTTTGATAATATCCGACGGTGGTGGAGTCGAACATGTGCTTTTCTTCGTCAAGCTGGTATTCGACATCCTGTTCATGAGGATCGTAAAACGAAACCTTTTTGTGTAAGTTTTTTAGGTGTTCCTTCGGGATTTGCAACGTTTCCGCCCACTCACTGAGATACGATTCTGCGGAAACACGAGGTATACTATCCTCGCTTTGCCAGTATTCTTGGCTGTGGCGTATATGGCGGACTTTTTTCGTGTCGTCTACCGATATATGGGCTTTTAGTTTTGGGTCGTAGGTTGTTTTCATAGCTTCGTCCTCCTTGGATCAGTCGAGAGCACATAAAACAAACTGCCTGCGTTTTTTGGTTTGCAACCCATCTGTGCGTGAGCTGATTGAAACGTGACCTTACAGGACCCATACGAAACTGCACACCATTCCCAACAAAACGCCAACCCGAATAACTGAAGTATCAGGATCCCTTGCACGTCCTTCGACAGAATTCATGCCATTGTCGCTTTCCTCGGCATTCATACCTGCGGATGTACACCTCCTTTCAAATGAAAGAACCTTTCTTTTCAAATACGCAAAATTTTTGTTCACGTTTTTTGGTCGCGACCCTGCTTTTGATTTTTGATGGTTTCGCCATCATTGACCATCCAATACCTCCCCATCCAACAACGCGATCCAATTAAGGCCATACGCGCCAATGGAGTATCCTTCCATCCAACGTACCGCACCATAAAGTTGCATTTTTTTCCTTGAAGTACTTTAGCTTCCTGGTTACGCGTACCTCAGCAGAAGTACCAGTATCCTAGCGCAATCGCCACCAGCGGCGCAGCGCCACTGCTCGGCGCGTGCCCGAAATATGTCCATGTCATCTCCCTTGCGTCTGCCTACGGCTGACTGCTTCTGAGCGCGTCAATCAACTGCCGCCACTTTTACTACTCTGCTCTTCCGGGCTTCGTCACATTGATCTGCACCTCGGCGAGCGCCATTTGTCTCTGATTTCCTTTACGTATCCGAACTTTGTTTCCCGATCAGAGGTTCTCGGCGCATATCCCAAGCCCGGCTGGACGACCCTGTCCCGACAATGGTGCAAGCCAAAGATTATGACGGATCGAAACCAGTCGAACTGTTTCGAGTTCTTAACGGTTCCTAACAAGCAGTCATCGTGCCACGAAGCCGTGAGCGTACATAGATCACCGCGTGGTTCCGAAAACGTCGAAATTCAAAGTCTTAGTTGATCAGGATGATGCTCCGGGGAACACTTTTTCGATACTGTGTGTATACCGTCGGATACACTAACGAACACTTTGTTTCTCGGGAGGTTCGTTCGGTATACACAGGCTAACAATTTCTCGCACGCCGCGCGATTTGAAGCGACGTTGGATTCATCCGGTGAGTATGGAGGTATGGATTGGTAGTCTAGTAGGCCATGGTGACTGCTGATTCGGCCGCGGCTTTTTCAGCGCTGTCCGTGAATTGTCCGTGCACCTGAATACAACGATTCGAGAACCCATCCGCTTTCCGCACGTCTGCCATGCGCGCGCCGAGCATGGCTATCCCGGCTGAGCCGGTCCGTGGTTGATCTGCTAAGGGTCGTGCGCGGATGTTCACCTGCTGCACGAATGCCACCGGCAGACACTCGCAACTCTCGTTGCGACCAAGAACCCGTAGCCATGAATTCACGCCGTGAAGGATGAGGTTGATGCGCGAGATATTGTAAATCGCGACGTCGCTCTCCTGCGCATATAGGAATAAACGGTTAGGGTTTATATGACGACGCAGGTATTCCCGGCACTGAAGCAGCAAAGAGCCGGAGCCGCTGGCCCAATCGCAGACTTCATGCTGCTCCGCAGGCTCAATGATTTCCGACATTAGGTATGAAACCGCCTTCGTGGTGTAAAATTCCCCGAAACTTTTACCCGCTTTGCTGGCAAAGGAACTTATGAGGAATTCATAGCGGCTTCTTTCTCACTGTGATCGGCCAGGCTCAAAAACATAATTTGCCCAGGTCGAATGCTCATCGAGGAACCACATTATTATAGTCCGTCAAAAGAGGTGTTGAATCGGTCGGCATCGAAGGGATCGACAGAGTCCTGCCGGATGAGTTAGCAGTCCTCGCCCTCGGAGAAGATGGGGAAAAGCTTTTCCTGAGGGAAACTTTTTGACGAAGACCTTCTCGCCTGCAGCTACAAGAATCCGGTCGAAGAAACAAAGGGGCCGATATTGATCGCCGTGAACGGCTCGGGAAGCATGGCGTGGCCAAAGAGATCTGGGCCAAAGCTTTGGCGATAGCAACGATTCTTCAAGTCAAAAAGGAAATCTCTAGGGATCATCGTTGGAGCAAGCGAACAGGAGATCTTTGAGATCGACGTAAACAGGCTGGAGAATTTGGCAACAGCATCTTTTCACATAAGGACGAATTTCGGGCCGCCGCTTACGTGGGCTCAAGACAAATTCAACGAACAACCGCGGGCGGACCTCTTTTTAATCACAGACGGCGTCTGCAACGTAGAAGAAAACGAAAAAGCCGACTTCATTCGGGCAAAGACTCGCTCAGGAGCAAAATGCTACGGCGTTCTCATCGGCTCAGCGACCACGGAAACAGTCAAGCAATTCTCGGACAAAGTCTTTTCTTTGACCACGGCACCCACTCCACGCGCCGCGGGTCAGATCCTTTCTGAAATTTATTAAGGAGACCACAATTAAGTAACCAAACAGCGACGAGGGATGAGACCTGGGAGAGCGCGGGCACAGGAGCGCAAAGGTTGTTTTCAGGCCCTGCCGGCGAGCATTTCCACCTATGGAGAGGACGGAGTGGGTATGCAATTCGCGTCCAATGTCAATTTTAGACTGGCTCGAAAATAAGGCTCAACATCTGCCCCCAATCGCGGTAAGAGGCTTTTAAATTAGCTGGCTGTGGGATGGTCGAAGGTAATCTCTTTTATCGGAGGATGTCTTTCAGGAGGGGCCTGGGACTCTTCCCATAGACCTAAGTTGTTGAAGAATTTTTTTAATGACATTCAGGCTTGTCAATGACACGTTTCGGCCGCCCGGCCGCGCGACCATCGGCTCATACGGCGCTGCGGAACGCCTGTGTATCATTCACATTGCTCATTCCTCGCGCGCTGCGGCACGGACCCGGACCAATCTCCTCGCGACCAAGGGTGGGACCAGATGCGTGGTATCGCGAGAGTTCCTACCCTGATCTCAGCAATTAGCCGTCTGCTCCAGGTACACGACGACTGATATCCACCCGATCCCCCGGCCGCCTGTCGCCTGGCGCCCCCAGCTTTTCGGGCAACGTGAAGTCGTAGGGAACAACGGACAGCCACGGATTGAGTTCGGGATCGACGTTTCGGCAGCGAAGCACGACGTCATTGAAGTCGTGGTCGCGCAGGTGGACGAGGTTGTCGTCGGCCCCGAGGAACACGACGAGCCCCTCGGCGAGGGTGTAGGTCGCGCCGTTTCGTCGCTCTTCGCTAGCTTGCCAACCCGAGCCCGCGTTGTCGTTCCATTCGAAGCGTATCGACCAGTTCGCGCCGGACACCGAAACGGGTGGAGTGGATGTCTCGCCAACATATACGCCGTCGCTCCCGTTCGATCCTTCGATGATAAAGCGCTGGCTGAAGGCGGCATCTTTCTGGAAGACTTCCACCGTCCAGTCACCCGCGAATGTTTCTGCCATGGCGTGTTTCCTAGATGAGGACTGCTACCGGATCCATGATCAGGCGATGGCGACGCTGACCTGCCGCGCCACCTGGCGCCGCTCGCCGCCAAGATCGATCGCCGCGACGAGCGACACCGAATAAACGCCGCTCTCGGCAGTCGGCACCTGCTGCTGCCCGACCCGCGGCAGGCCGGCGAACGAGGACTGCGCTCCGTTGGGGCCGGTCACTTCGAGGCGGATCTCGGTCGCAGGTGCGTTCTGGTCGCAATTCCAGCTGACTGTGAACGGCTGCGGCCGGGTGGCAGCAGAAGCACTCAGATTTCCGATAATCGGCGTGACGATCTCGAGACCGGTATCTCGCGTGAAGGTGCTGCTGAAACCGTCGAGCTTGCCGTTCTGGGTGATTCTGCTGAGCGCGTTGCGCCACTTCCGGAGTCTGCCGCTCTGGTTGGCGAAGGTGTCGCCGAACCGCTGCTGCACCTGTTCGCGAGTCGACTCGTTGCGCTGGCCCCAATGCAGGATGCCTTTGAAGTTGCCGTCGAGCGCCAGGGCTATGGCAAAGTCGATGAGTTCCCTGACCCCTCTCACGTCTCGCAGGCCGGCCACCTCAACCGCGCACGACAACGGAAACCGTTGCTGGCCGATCATGGCGCGGGTCGGGCCGGTGAAGCGCAGCGAAATGTAGCCGACGAACGCGTTGCCGCGCCGGACCTCCTGGCCGATCTCAAACGCCAGCAGGGCGTCGACATAGGCGATCAGCATCGGATCCGTCGCGTCGAAGAACACTTCGATCGAGTCGACGTTGACGTTGCAGCTCTGGTCGAAATAGTCGTGACCATCCATCACCGCATAGCTGATCGCCTCATAGTCGGAATTCGACTGCTGGCTCGAGAAGACTTCGAACGCGATCATGTGCCAGACGAACAGGCCGGCCTGACGTTCCGCGGGGTCCGATCGATTCAGCAGGACATTCCTCACGTCGTTCATCGCCTGTCCGAAGCGTGGCGGTCCCTTGCTGCGAAAGAGATTCAGAAGCGCGAGCAGCGCCGCCAGGATCACGGCCAGCGCGGGCAGCAGCGTCATCAGCAGGGCTCCGCCGCCAGCCGCCGTGACGGCCGCGATGGCCGCACCGACCGTGGTGCCGTTACTGTTGATAAAATCCCTCACTTCGTTGGCGACGCCCTGAATCACGCCCTCGGTGAAGTCGGCGTTCGAGCATGCAAGCTCGAGAAAGCTCGGCGGCAGTGCGAGGCCCGGATTGGCCGGATCGGGTGCGTAGCCGAAGCTGTTTCCGGCGAACTCGAATCGCCGCGCCTGGATCATGGGGTCAAAACGCAAGATCATTCCGCGGCGCTCCGGCCGCCCGGCAGGAATGCTGGTGCCGGGTATTGCGGCGAGCGCCACGTTCCACCGCTTCGTAATGCCGACGAGATTCCTGGTGAAATTTTCGTGGGGCGTGACGCTGACCGCGATCTGCAGGAATCTGTTTCGTGCGGGAGGGGACAGCGTCTGCGTGTACAGCGCGCTGGCCGGGTTGCCGATCTGGCCCTTGATTGCCTGCCAGGTCATCAGCCGCCGCTCCTGGTGCAGGCAGTACTGCCGTACCGCTGCCATGACAATCGAGTAGACGATGCCGAACCGTCCCACGCTGACCAGCAGCGAGTCGAAGACGTCATCGTCACGGATGATCTCGAAGTTACGCCTGCCGCCGTAGCGACGCTGGCCGTACAGCGCTGTGAGCAGGTCGTCGTCGGTCAGGCGAGTGCCCAGCGGGGTCCGCGACTCCGGCTCTATCCAGTAGTGCTTGCCGCCATCGGCCACCAGATGCATCGCCATCACCGAGTCCGCGATCGGCGGGATGCGGAAATCGCCGCCATGGGTCCCCGTTGCCAGTGCCCCGAACACCGTCTGCCCGCCGGCGCCGCCGAGCGTCGCGAATCCCCAGGATCCCCGATAGCTGGGGTTGCCGAACTGCTGGTCGAGGAGGACGGCAAGGCTGCTCGGGTCGTCGTCGCCCCAGTCCAGCTCCGCATAGAGTTGATAGACCCGTTTGCCGGTTTCGAAGTGGACCGGATACAGACCCTCGTTCTCAGCCACCGTGGCCGCATCGAAGGGGCGCACCACGCGGTTCGCGAGCGCGGCAATGAAGTCCTTGTCGAGGCAGCGCGGGACGACTTCATAGAGCGTGCGTCCCATTGCGCGATGCAGATTATTCGGGTCGTGCGTCTCCACGAAGACGCTGTCGCTGATCGCAGCCTCCGACAGCGCCCAATGACTGCCCGCCGCATGAATTTTCTCGGACGGGGCGCGCTTCGAGCAGAGTTCGATCAGCTCTTCCAGCGAATTCGGGTACACGGTCCGTGGGGCACTCGGAACCACCGGCAGCGCCGGGTCGTCGTGCTTGCGCGTCCAGGCCTGACCGGCCACTTCGTCTATCGCCATGTGCCGCTCGTCGATAGTCGTTGCGTCAGCGCCGCGTCGTGCATGGATGCAGCCGGGTTCTCCCGAATCGGCTGCACATGCGCGAGAATCAGCACGGTAGTCCGCCGTGAGCGTCGGCCGCCATCGGCAAAGTCCCCACCGCCGGATAGGAGAAACAAAAGCCCTCTTTTCATAATAATAGGAATTTGCTTTAGAGGTGGCCACTGAGCAGTCAAAACTACCCCGGCCGACCCGGTGCGAGCCCGCGTTCCAGAGCCTCAGGCGGCGAAGACTGACCCGCACCCCATCTTTGGGGCAGATGGTATTCGATGAGGTAGCATTATGTCAACTTGATATCGCCATCTGCTCCCAATACAAAGCCCCACTTCTCGCCGCTTTTGGAAAAGGAAACAGAAAAATCTAACGAGCGAGTTTTATAAGCACTCGCAATGGGTCAGCACACTCGCCTATCAGTTGGCACATTTCCACACCGGGTGCGCTAAGAGCGCTGGAGGAAGCTAAGCTACTTTCGGCCCACCATGCTTATTTTTGCCGGTTTTATCCCACGTATTGAAGTGGTTCCCGTTCGGCCCGCGAAGTAATTTTCACGGAACCTCGATGCGACATTGACAAGGCTGATGAGTACTGGAACCTCCACCAGGGGCCCGATTACAGCGGCAAACGCCTGGCCGGAATTGATCCCGAAGACGGCGACGGCGACAGCAATAGCGAGCTCGAAATTATTGGAGGCAGCGGTGAATGAAAGAGTGGCGCTCTGTGCATAATTAGCCCCCGCTTTTTTGCTCATATAGAATGACAGGAAAAACATGATCACAAAGTAAAGGAGCAAGGGAATTGCAATTCGCACCACATCAAAAGGAATTTTCACAATGACTTCTCCCTTAAGGGAGAACATAACAATTATGGTGAATAGGAGGGCAATCAATGTAATAGGGCTGATTTTAGGAATGAATTTTTGATGATACCACTGCTTGTCTTTTAGCTTGACCAGGGTGAATCGGGTGATGATTCCAGCAATGAAAGGAATGCCTAAATAGATAAAGACACTCTCGGCAATTTGGCCAATCGTAATATTAACGACCAGTCCCTGAAGGCCAAGCAGCGGAGGGAGAACAGTGATGAAAAGGAAAGCGTACAGAGAAAAGAAAAGCACTTGGAAAATCGAGTTAAAGGCCACCAAACCTGCGCAGTATTCCGTGTCTCCTTTGGCCAAGTCATTCCACACAATGACCATGGCAATGCAGCGCGCCAGCCCAATCAGAATGAGCCCTATCATGTATTCCGGATGTCCTCGCAGAAACACGACGGCTAAAGTAAACATGAGAACGGGACCGACAATCCAGTTCTGCACCAAGGAAAGCCCGAGCACTTTATAATTCCGGAATACCTCGCCCAGTTCTTCATACTTTACCTTCGCCAAGGGTGGGTACATCATGAGAATGAGCCCGGCAGCAATGGGGATGTTAGTGGCGCCGGATTGAAACTGATTCCAGAAGCCGACCACGCCCGGGAAGAAGTACCCCCATCCCACACCCACAAACATGCCGAGAAAAATCCATAACGTAAGGTAACGGTCGAGGCAACTCAGTTTTTTACTGATCCGTTCTTCAGCCATCATCCTCTTCTCCGTGCGTCATCAAACCTGGCCTCTACGACTCGGATTATTTTTCTCCTGTATGGACTCTGCTCTTGCGCCTTTGTCACCGGTACATTTATGCGCAACAAGAGGGTGCACAGCAGGAAGCCGACTTGGTCGCGCGAATGAAGGCACTCATAAATTTGCCTTTGATCTTGTTCGCCAGAGCATCAACGTCAAGACCCTGCCCGGAAAGGAATGCGCGGGCATCCTCGATGCTGTAGATGCGCGTGGGTTCAATATCGATATTTTCAAATCCCGCCTTGGCGAGCTTTGCGACGTACTGATAATCGCCAAGGGCGCCCGCAACGCAGCCCACCCAAAGCTCCATGCTTTTTTTGATCTCGGCAGGGAGATGACCACGGACCACGATGTCAGAGACGGCAAAGCGGCCACCCGGTTTCAGAACCCGGAATGCTTCTCGCAACACCCGGTCTTTGTCGCTGGAAAGATTAATGACGCAGTTGGAAATGATGACATCCACCGAGTTGTCCGGCAGCGGAATGTCCTCGATCTCGCCTTTTAGAAACTCGACGTTGGTGAGGCCGCTCTTGCGCTTGTTCTCTTCCGCGAGGGCAAGCATTTCATCGGTCATATCGAGACCGTATGCTTTGCCGGTCGGACCGACCCGACGCGCCGAAAGGAGCACATCGATGCCGCCACCGGAACCGAGATCGAGCACGGTCTCACCAGGTTTCAGTTCGGCTAGCGCCGTGGGATTGCCACAACCTAGAGAGGCTTTAAGGGCCGCGTCCGGAACTTCGCTTTCCTGCGCGCCGTCATAGAGGTTTGAGGTTATCGGGTCGCACGAGGCACCCAGGGCCGAAGCTCCACCGCAGCAGGAAGCCGCTCCAGACTTCACGTTCTGCGCCGCCTGACCATATTTCTCTTTGACAATCTCCTTTACCGTCTGTGTGGCCATGTGTGTCTCCTTTACTTGCAGATCGAAACAATTGATCCCGGCTCGATGGCTTTGGTGCGGGTGCAGCATTCGGCATACAAAAAACCGAGTAGTTCCTGTAGCGCGTCAGCGTTGGCAGAGTACCAGAGAAAGGTGCCTTCTCGGCGTACCCTCACGAGATTCTCGTGTTTCAGTTTGTCCAGGTGGTGCGAAAGCGTGGAGCTGGGAATCGCCAAGTCGTTGCCGATCTCGCCGACCACGAGTCCTTCCGGATGGGCGGAAAGCAATAGCTGCATAATGCGCAGCCGTGGTTCGGTTCCCATCGCCGAGAGCATATCGGCAAAACGGGCGACCTCTTCGAGATTTTGTTTTCTTGCCATTGGATTACTCTTTCGTTATTTCCACAATAATCGAAATATTTGATCCGTCAAGGGGGTAAGCCAAATCTTGCCCTACGTTCGACGACGGCGGAGAAAATTCCATACCTTTGCAAAAATCTTACATCGCTCCTCCTCGAAGATCGTTTGATCCGTGTAGATTCTGTATCAATGTAGCAACCTGCAGGTAAATTAGGCGGCTTCTCCGGCTGTAAGCCCTTGCTCGGTGTCCAATGTCCAGTGTTCACTCCCACTGCATCGGAGTTATTAACGAGGCCACAATTGAGTAACCAAACAGCGACCGAGGGGTGAGACCTGGAGAGCGCGGGCACAGGAGCGCAAAGGTTGTTTTCAGGCCCTGCCGGCGGGCATTTCCACCGGCAAGGCAGAGAACCATTGACCGCGATCGGAAGGGCTCGCCTCTCGGTCGCACACTAGCGACATAGTCTCTAAATAACGAACTCGTTAGTAGATAACACATGGGGCCCACTGTCCATTAGCGTAATCTCAAATAATGACCGTTTTTAGATACAGCCGGCAAACCTTCAACAATCTTCGACCATTTATCGCCCTCGTCATCGCTGTACAGAATTTCCCCATCCGTCGTCGCGGCAAATAAAGAAAAAAAGCTTTCGCACACTTCCATAGCCATCGCCTCGATATTGCCTCGCAGGTGCCCCGGCAGTGCCCCTTCCAGAAGCTCCCAGTTTTTTCCACCGTCTCGGCTTCGAGCGATTGTTGAATCCGCGTCATGGGTCGTACGCCAAGCGCGCGGATTCTCTCTTGCACCGGCGACAAACATAAGGGATGAGCGGCTTGGATGCAGAAGAAGCGGATCGGGATAACCAATTCTCGTTTGCGGGGTGGTAAGATGCTCCCAACTCTTTCCTTGATTCGGACTGCAACAGACTCCAATCCCGCTGGAAATATACGTACAGCTCGGATCGGTTGGAGGAATAAGCACCCGATGAATATCGTCGGGAAACGCGCCTTCCGGGAGATCGAACTTCAAATCTGTATCGAAACCATGGAGCTCTTCCCAGGTTGAACCGCCATCGTCGCTTCTCAATAGACCGCCTTGCTCGACGCATACATAGATCTTTCGGGCATTTTCCGGGTGGAAGGCGATATTTTTGACGTGCGCAATATGAGGAGGTGCCGGGAAAGTCCACTTGGACACGCTGGGGACGGAGCGTAGCGATTTAATTTCATTCCAGCTTTCGCCGAGGTTGTCACTTTGAAAAAGATGAGCAGGTTCGGTGCCTGCATAAAGCCTGCTCTTGCCATCGACGACGGCGGCCGCAAGGCAATAGATGTCGTTCTGGATTATTCCGTTATCCTTCTTCTCCCAGGTGAGGCCTCGGTCTTTACTGGCATAGACAGATCCTTTGTGAATGCCGCCAAAGATAAACCCGCTCTCCGGCTCGATCAGGAGCGCGTGCACATGCATGCCCTCGAGTGCTCTGGCATGAACACTCCATCGTCCATCACCGCCCTTTCGCAGCACCGCCACACCGTCGACCGTACCGACGAACAGCTCGGATGATGGTGCCTTCGAGAAATAAGTCGTTGTGCCTCCATGCGATACACAAATAGCCATTGTAGTCCCCTTTCGAATTCGGATCAGACTTTGCGAAATTTGGGAAGATCTCCAACTGATGCAGGTTAATTTCTATTGATGCCTATCTATCGTGGTCATGAAAATAATATATTTGACTGCGTAAGCCAAATAACTTATCTACGGCGCAGGCCTCAAGTTTGCGCCTATCGTGGATTGGGAAGGGAACCCGGATGTTTCGGAGGACAGTAGGCATACTTTTTCTCATTGCTGTCGCTGTTCCGCACAAGCGTGTTCACCAAACAATTTCGTGCTATAGATAAAAACTTCGGACTTTTTTGATGAGTCCCCTGCTCAAGAAACTCGAAAACGAAGGTTTCTTTCACCCCGGAGGAAAAATGAAGAGCAATTTTACAGCGATTTTATTTTTGGCTCTCATCTTCTTCAGCGCCTGGCCGCGGGGCGCGGTCCATTCTCAGGAACGAGTGCGTATCGGGATCTCGGCGGCCTCGCTCGGTTTCTTGCCTACCATACTCGCCGAAAGGAAAGGCTTCTACAGCAAATATGGGCTTGCGTCCGAGCATGTGTTGGTGCCGTGCGCGATCGCCACTAACGCGCTCATTTCCGATGACTTGGATTATGCCGTCTGTACCGGCCCAGGCATTTCGGGAGCGATCAAAGGACTTCCGATCAAGCTCGTCATGACGACGCAAGACAAGCTAGGATATCTTCTGCTGGTCAAACCGAACGTGCAAAAATTGACCGACCTGCGCGGCAAAACCATCGGCATTAGCACATTTGGCAGTCAACTCTACCTCACCAGCGTCACTCTATTCCGCCAAGCCGGTTTGGAGCCCGGAAAAGACATGAATCTGTTACCCGGCGGAGACAACACCGCGCGGCTAGCTGCCATGGATGCAGGAAAGGTTGACGCAATCTTTGTCTCGTCCCCGGCGGATATTTTCGGCGTCAAAAGAGGCTACAAGGTTCTGCTCTGGACACGCGACCACGTTCCGCTTACCCAAAACGCCATAGTCGTCACAGATAAAAAACTCAAGCAATCGCCGGAACAGGTAAAGCGGATGATTAAAGCGAGCGTTGAGGCGCTGAGATTCTTGCGAGAACATCAGGAAGAAAGTACCGCTATTGCCGCGAAGTGGTTGAAGCTCGACGTCGCCACCACGCGCGCTGCCTTCGACAATTACCTGCCGTGTTACAGCCCCGACGGCAGTTTGTCTGATCAGGCGCTGAAAGACCTGATTCAATATGAACTGGATCGCGGCACCGTTAAGAAAGAAATTCCCCTGTCGCAAGTGGCCAGTCGTGATTTGCTCTTGGAAGCGCAAAAAGAACTCAAAGTTCGGTAACACCATGGCCACCGCAAAAGTAACCTTTCCCGCGCCCCTGGCGGGAATCCGAATCTTGGATTTCACCCACGTGCTCGCCGGCCCTTTCTGCACCCGCCTGCTGGCCGATTTGGGCGCCGATGTGGTTCGGGTGGAAAGTCGTAAGCATCCGGATCATCCCTGGCCGTCGACTTTCATCAGCGAAGACGGCCGCCACGCGTCGTATCTCAATACCAATCGTAACAAACGCTCTATCGCCATCGATTTGAAGAAGGAAACCGGCCAAAGGCTTGCCGCACGTCTGGCCGCCATCGCCGACGTGGTGATTGAAAATTTCAGCGCCGGAGTCATGGACCGGCTTAAACTCGGTTATGAGCGAATAAAAGAACCGAATCCGAAGGTCATCTACGTAAGCATGTCCGGCTACGGCCACAACGGCCCGCGCCGTGACTGGACCAGCATGAACATGAACTTGCAAGGATATAGCGGCCTGATGATGGTCTCCGGAACCGAAATCGATCCGCCGACGGCGATCTCCAACTCATGGAATGATTATATCGGCGGTCTGCATGCGTGTTTCGCCATTCTGCAGGCGATTGATAAGCGCACCGTCGACAGCCAGGGAACCCAGATCGATTTGAGCCAGTTCGAATGCAGCGCGTCGATGATTGGCTCTTTGTTACTGAGCAGCGCGGTTGACGGCAAGGCGCCAGTCCGAGCGGGCAATCGCTCGGACCGTTTTGCCCCGCAAGGCGTTTATCCTTGCGCCGGCACAGACAATTGGTGCGCCGTATGTATCGCGACCGAAAAGCAGTGGGAAGCGCTGGCAAAGTTGATCGCCCGGGAACACTGGAGCGCAGAGCCGCGCTTTGCAACTGTCGCCGGCCGTATGCAGCATCATGATGAGATCGATCGAGCGATTTCGAACTGGAGCAAACAATACTCAAGCAACGAAGTGGAAGAGCGCTTGACAGCGGCCGGCATCGGCGCCGAACGTGTGCGGCGCATCAACGATGTAGTCGACTCCCCGGATGTTCCAACGGTCTTCTGCAAGATGGCCGAGTGGCGGGTGGGTTCCATGCTTACGACAGGGCTACCGTTTTCATTGTCCCTCGTCGATCTTCCGGCGCCCCATAGCGCGCCAAGTTTGGGTGAACATAGCGTGGATGTGTTGCGCACGTGGTTGCATTGTTCGGCGACGGAGATCGAGGAGATCCAACAACAAGAGGTCCTTGAATGACTGAGTCTGCCGAAACTATTATTACGCCGGAGCTCCGTAGCTGGATCGGCCGCAGAACGCCGCTGCGTGACCTTGAAATTATCAATGCGTCGGACGTTCGTCGCTACGTCGACGCCACCGGTGATGCCAATCCGTTATGGTTGGACGACGATTACGCGCGTGACGCAGGCTATCGCGGCCGCATACTGCCGCCGATTCTCGTCGGCTGGGTGCCGTTTAGTTTTAGGGAAGGCACCGAGCGCGCAAGCATGGATCCGACCGATCTGCGCCGTCAAATGCCGCTCCCCGCCGGATACACTAATGTGCGCAATGCCGGCTCGGAAACCGAATGGATGCAGCCTGCCTACCTGGGCGAACAGTTGTCCACGCAAAGCGCCATCATCGCCATCGTTGCGCGTCAGGGTAAGGCGGGCCTGGGAATTTACATTAGCCAGGAGGAACAGGTGATGAATTTTCAAAAGGAGGTCGTCCTTCGTCGCCGGCATACGCTCGCGGTCTTTCCAGAAAAAAAACTCGCCGGTCCAGCGCGGGATCGAAACTAGATGCTCCGCGTCATCGATCTGACTTCATTTATCGGAGCTTATGCTGCCCGGCTCTTCGCCGAGCAAGGGCACGAAGTGATTCGCATCGAATCGCCCGAAGGTGACGAACTGAGACGCCTACCCCCGTTTTTGCGAGACAAGCAAGATCTGGAACACGGCGCGTACCATCAGTTTTTAAATTCCGGCAAAAAAAGCGTGACTGTCAATGTCGATTCGGATACGGGGAAAAAGATCCTGCAGAATCTGCTCGGCCAAGCCGACGTGTTGCTAGCCAGCACGCCTTTCGACGAACCAACGTGCCTGGCAGCCAATCCAACTCTCATTGTGACCAAAATCGTCGACGACGCGCCGGAGCTGTGCGCTGTGGCGCGCTCGGGGCTGATGTCGCTCACCGGTCATCCCGATCGTCCGCCGGTTACGTTGGGCGGTCACGTTCCTCATCTTGCGGTCGGCATCTATGTCGCCGTTGCCACGGCTGCCGCTTTGCTGGCACGCAAAAGTTCGGGCCGTGGTTTAGTCGCCACGGTTTCAGTACGGGACTCGCTCGCGTCCTTCGTCGAGCAAGCGATGGTTGAGTATAGTTTTTCTGGAACGATTACCGAGCGGCGCGGTAGCCGGGGCGCAATCACGGCGGTCTCCGGCGCGATGCCGTGCAAAGACGGTCACTGGGTGATCAGCCAAATCCACCGGCCAGGCCGCTGGTCGAAGTTCGTCGACTGGGTACGGGACCCTGAGCTCAGCACCGATCCCTCGTTGGCCGAAGAAGAAAACCAGCATAAGCGCCGCGATTTCATCATGCAGCGGTTGGACTCCTGGGCCAAGCGTTTCACGAAAGCGGAATTGGTCGAGCAGGCCCAGCGCCTGCACTTCCCCGCTTCCCCAGTCTCCACGCCGCTAGACCTGGTCAACGATCCGCAACTAATCGCACGCGGTTTTTTAACCGAGATGGATCATCCTGAATATGGCAAGATTTTTTTTCCTCAGGGCGCGATCGCTACCGTCCTGGGAACTCGGCTCAGCCCGGCACCGAGGTTGGGACAACACACCGTTGAAGTGCTAAGCAAACTCTGACGTAGCGCATTGTTTCGTGAAGATGACAGAGACGTTTTTATGATTATTAACCAAGAACGTTATTACGAAGACATTAACGTTGACGACTCGATTCCGCCTCGGGAGCATGGCCCGCTGACAATCGTCGACACTGTCCGCTGGGCGGGTTTACAGGAAAACTGGCAGCATCTTCACTATGACAGAGACCATGTCCGCGAGCATAACGGACTCAAGACGTTTATTGCGAGCGGAGCTTATCGGCAGGCCCTGCTCATGCGCATGTTGACCGATTGGATCGGTCCGCGAGGATGGCTGAAAAAAATTAGCATTCGGCACACCTACTCCACGTTTGAAGGAGATACGATGCGCTTTAGCGCGCGGGTCGCGGAAAAGTCGTTTGACCCTGCAGATCCATGGGTCATTTGTGAACTTCAAGGAACAAACCAAAACGATCAACAAATTCTTACCGGTCGCTGCACGTTGATTCTTCCAACCCGCTCTTTGCGGGATCATTCAATCTAAAATAGCGGCAGTGGTTCAGTTGACTCGAAATCTCTGAGTTCGTTCGAAATGCCAAGTCAGTTACTAATGAGTTCGTTATTTAGAGACTATGTCGCTAGTGTGCGACCGAGAGGCGAGCCCTTCCGATCGCGGTCAATGGTTCTTTGCCTTGCCGTCCACCACCCCTCCTCTCCATAGGTGGAAATGCCCGCCGGCAGGGCCTGAAAACAACCTTTGCGCTCCTGTGCCCGCGCTCTCCAGGTCTCACCCCTCGGTCGCTGTTTGGTTACTCAATTGTGGACTCCTTATAGTTCTTGTCCGTCCGCATCCGAGGAATTTTTGCGTTGAATCCGAATTCCGGAGTTAGACTGAGGAGACAGCAAGCGAGGTGAAAAACTGGAGTAGCGAAGGCGTCCAACTGTAAAATTTCAAAGTCATTTTGCGCTTTCGCACTTCATCGTCACGAGCCTTACGTCAGACTGTGTGAAAATTCCGTTCAGGGTTCGACTGGCTCACCACGAACGGATGTCGGAGATTACAAATCAAGCATTTAGCCGTTCGCCCTGAGCTCCGTCGAAGGGCTCCTAAGAGTTTCCACACAGTCTGACGTTCCGTCGAAGCACCGTTGCTCGATGTCTGCTCATCAGAAGCAGAAACCCATCGACTTTGCAACGGAAGGGTTGCGCCTCGCGCGCTCCCTGTCGAACGCAACTGCGCAATCCGGGTTGAAATTCGTGGCAAACTCCGACTGAACCTCTAGCGGAATCGCGTTGCGACGGTGGAGTGCGGTAATTTCCCGGTTCTGGGCAATCAGTTACAGGAGCAGGTGAATGACCTGAGGCGGAATCTCAACCATAACCCGCTGGCCCGCAGTCACTACCCGGGTTTTGGAGACCTCACCGTGAATTCTGTGCGCATTCACGGAAATCTGGCATTGAAATCGACTGCCCACAAATATAGCTTCCTCGACTATGGCGGAAAAAATATTGTCGCCACAATGCAAGGAAGCGTCGCCAATGACAACGTCCTCGGGGCGAAACATCACGGTCACGGCCGCTCCGATAGACAACGGGCGAGGTAGCTTGCACTTCAGCCTTCCCAAAACAGTAGTCACTGTGCCGTCTTCTCCGTCCACCGGAAGTCGTTCGACCCTCGCCTGCAGCAAATTGGCCATCCCGATAAATCCCGCGACCACATCGCTTTTCGGACTGACGTAAATATCGCGTGGAGTTCCTATTTGCCTGATCTGCCCCGCATGCATGACCGCAACCCGGTCTGACAAAACCAGCGCCTCCTCCTGGTCATGGGTAACATAAATGGCCGTGCTTTTGAGTCTTTTCATTAAACCCCTGAGTTCCACGCGCATTTCCGCGCGCAGCTTGGCGTCGAGATTACTGAGCGGCTCGTCCAGCAGCAATACCTTCGGCTCGTAGACAAGCGCCCGGGCCAAAGACACTCGCTGCTGCTGGCCTCCGCTGAGCAAGGGCGCTGGACGATCTTCAAATTCGTTTAACCCTACCAGTGACAAAGCCTTTTGTACCCGCTCTCTCACTTGCCGCTTCGGGACTTTATTAATCCCATAGATCAGCGGGTATGCGACGTTTTCGAATACCGTCAAGTGCGGCCAGATGGCATAGGATTGGAACACCATTCCCACGCCGCGCTTATACACCGGGACGGTAGTTTGACCCCGGTTCGCGAAGACCATTTGGCCATCGATCCAGATCTCTCCATCGTCGGGATTCTCCAGACCTGCGATACAGCGCAGGGTCGTGGTTTTGCCGCAGCCGGAGGGTCCCAAGAGCATGAAGATTTCGCCCTCGTTGACTTCAAAGTCAGCGCCCCGGACCGCTGCGTGCGTTCCCCGACTAGTGAAAAAATCCTTATGAAGATTGACAACCCGAATCATCGCGTTTCCGACGGAGGCGGTAGGGCGGTGCCCCGACCTACGAAACCGGTCGCTGAGCCGCCCGCAAACTTCAGAACACCGAACGTCAACACTCCCATGATCGACACCATCGCAACGGCCCCGGCGGCGGCCGTCCCCAGGGTCCCCGCTTCCCACAGCGCCCAGATGCTTACCGACAGCACGCTATTGTGCGGACCGGAAAGAAAAAGCGCCATCGTCACCTCCTGGAAGCTCAGCATGGCTGTCCATACGGCGAGGTAGACCACTGAAGGTTTGACGAGCGGCAGGATCACCCTCCTCATGACCGTCGGCGTCCTCGTTCCGCAGACATGGGCAATCTCTTCTAGTTCGCGATGCACCTGGCCCAAAGCGGAATTCATGACGCGTGTCCCATAAGGCACTCGGTTGATGAGATGAGCGATCACGATGATCCCGAGCGTCCCGGAGAGCGGCAGCCAGGGAAGCCATCGAGAGGCCAAAATGGCGATCATCGCCAAGGCAAAAGCAAAAGCTAAGCTCGGAATCGCGTGAGGCAGCATCGCCAGCATATCGATCGTCTTGCGTGATGGGGCTCGAGTCCGGACGACCACCCACGAAATCATAAAGCTGAAGAAAATGACGAGCAGAGACACGCAACCCACGACCAAGACGGTGTTCCAAATGACGCCCACTCCTCCCAACCCTTCCAGCAGACCGTGATAATTTTCGAAACTAAGTTTCGCGAGCGCTTCCCGAGAAGGCATTTGCAACACCGGCATGAGCGACGCCCACACTAGGACGAGTATGGGAAGCCCCACGGCCAGACTCAAGTAAAAAACAACAAACGCCATTCCAACCCATGCGAAAGGGCCGAGATCCGTTTCCCGAGCGCGGTAGCCCTTTCCGGTGATAACCTGATAACGCTCTGCCTGTTGGAGAGCGCGAAGATAAAGGTATAACGCAACGAGACTGGGCACGGCCAGTAATGTCCCGTAAACTCCGGCTGCCCCGTATGCGAACGTCGCCGTCATCGGCCCGCCCGGCCTGACGGAGTAGAAGATCTCGCTTGCAAGGACAGGGACTCTCCCGCTCGCGGCCCCTAACAATGCTGGAATCTCGAAAATCGAAACCGCTGTCATGAAGGTGTATATCACCCCGCCGAGAATGCCCGGCCACACCAAAGGCAGAGTCACGCGCCGAAGGATCGTGAGATGTTTCATGCCGCTAACACTGGCCGCCTCTTCCAGTGAGGGATCGATGCGGCACAGGGGACCGGCGACCAAAAAAAAGATCGGTGCGGTTAATATCAGCCCTAGCACCCAGGCGATCCCCCAGGGGCTGTCTTTGACACTCAACGCGATGCTCGAAAGTCCAAGCACGCTTGCGACCATATTGTTGATCAGGCCGATCCGCTCATCCAAGAGCATGATCCATCCCATCGCCAGGATAAAGCCCGGAATGCCGGGCACGATGCCGATGATGGTCGTAAAGGTTGTACGAAAGGGCAGAGTCGTCCGGTTCAGCAGCCAGGCTAGCGGCAAAGCGAAAAAAGCGCCGATGAAAATGGTGCCGAAACCCACGATGGCTGTATTCGGAATGACCCTGGTAAGCAGACGCGAACTGGCCACGTTGGACCAGTGCCTCAGCGTGAAGCCAGGCTCGGTAGGCAGGCCCGGCACGAAGGTCATATAGAGGACAAACGCGAGGAGGGCAACGACGACCGCAAGAATCAACCACGAGCATGCAAGCGGTATGGCATCCACGCCGCCTGTGCGCTCCCGTCGCTTGGCAATCAGACTCACGGCTCGGGGTACCAAGGCCGCCAAACCAGCATAGAGTTGTCCCGCCCGGCTATTCCCCTCTAATGGCCCGAGCTACGGCGTCCAAATATTTACGTCCCTCGTCCGTCCGATACCACTTCAACAGCTCGATGGTCTTCTCGTTGTCCAAGAACCCGATCACCCTCGCTTTGGACTTCTCGATATTCTGTTTGAACTCTCGATCGAGCTGGCTGTCGCCATAGGGCACGGCTTGCAGATCGCTAGGCTGCCAGATTTTCTGTGACTCGGGCGTGGTCATCCACAGCACCCACAGAGTGCCTGCAGCGGGATGGCGCGCCCGTGTGCGGACCGAGTAATACACTTGGTTGAGTTCGTTGTAGTCCGCGAAAAACCTGGCGGCGATCGGAGCCTTCGGATCTTTGGCGAAGATCTGTCTTGTGTATCGATCCTGCGCCAAAGCAAAGGCAAACTCACCGAGGATCGTCCGCTGCACCGCGGCAGACTCTCCGATCACGGCCCCGGTGTTTTTGCCGGCCCGTCGTACCACCTCCAGCCATTCGTCCTTGTCGAATTTATCGAATGCCACCGGCGCGATCTCCCAGTGAGAGGTCCAAGGCGGCTGCGCAAACTTGCCTTTGTATTTGGGATCAGTAAGGTCTCTATGCGTCCTGGGCAAATCCTTTTCGGAGATCGATTTGATGTTGTAGATAAGCTGCTTCACGTTAGCCATGAACATGAACGAGTGATCTTGAAACGGTCCGCGGCTGATTGCGTCGGGTCGAACCTTGCCGGAGCGCACCAGAGGGTTGATCTCGGCGAGAAGCGTCGCCCAGTTCTCGACTTTCTGGGTCGCTCCGGCGCCGACGATCTGCATGGTCTCGGCATCGTCCCCCTGCACGGCGTCGTAGGTTGCCGGAGCACTCGCCTGAGTTTCGGCAATCGCCACGGGAAAATGCTGGGCCGAGTTGACATTCGCGATCGTCACCTTAATGTCTAAGCCAAAGCGCTTCTTGAATGCGTCCGTGAGCGGCTGAATCAGTCCCTTGCTCCAGCTCGATTGAATGGTTGCAACGAGCTCTCCTTCTTGTTTCGTCTTTGCCACCAACTCATCGAGAGCCTGTTTTCCTTTGGGAGGAGATTCTGTCGCAGCAGCGAGATCCCCTGAAAGTAGCTTCGGAGCCCCGACGCCGGTGACAAACAGCGCTGGCAAGAGAAAAAACACTAGAATTTTCCACGGAACCTGGCCGTTTCGTGACTCTCGGACCTCACGCACTATTCTCATCGTTTCTTTCCCTCAGGTTGTCTTGTTCGGAGTAACTATTCTCGCCACGCACAATTCAGTTATCCGCGCGCGGCGCTATCTGGATCCTGGCATAACAGCGATCGCATCAATCTCGATCAGCATCTCCGGCTCGGCAAGCTGGACACCCATGATCAGCGTGCTCGGCGGCGTCTGGGGCAAGTACTTGGCGCGCGCCTCCTGATAGTTCGCCCGATCGCGCGGATCTTTCAGATAGACGGTCGTCTTGATGACGCTGGTCAGCGAGCTTCCAAGGTTTTCGAGAGTGCTCTTCATGTTGCGGAACAAATATTCTGCCTGCTCGGCGACTGTGTTTCCTTGCACCTTCTGCGTCGTCGGATCTTTGGAATCCTCACCGGCGAGAAAGATCAAGTCGCCGTAAATGCAAGCTTTTGAATAACGCCTCGGTGGCTCATGAAAAATGAATTTGGGTTCCATAGATTCTCCTCGGAAAGAATCGGACACGCTGCAAAAACGTTTCGGCGTAGCCGACGCTTAACACACGCGCATTTACTTAACAAGCATTCTCAAGCATTCTCATG
This sequence comes from Binatia bacterium, assembly GCA_036555515.1. GTDB lineage: Bacteria > Desulfobacterota > Binatia > UBA9968 > UBA9968 > DATACQ01. The sequence continues at coordinate 21,624 of DATBLC010000254.1, read as the reverse complement.
CTTGAAATCAAACCTGTTGGGCGGCCAGTGTTTTGGCGCGAACGACTGCCGCGGTAGCTCTTAGCTGTCCGACTAAATCTCGGCTAAAGTGTTTCAAATCTCATCAAAGGCGACAGCTCGTCATTTTATGCCGAGTTCATTGTTCACCTCGTGCTGAAGAGAAAAGTCGAAAGCCGCCGTTGCGCGCAGGGGATCGGGAATCTTAGCTATCTCAGCATCCATTTTAAGAAATTCCTCAATCTGCCTTTGCGAAACGATGCCGCTCGTCGAGAACGCGTTACGGGATATTCGATAGGACTCCCGCGCAACCGGAAGATCCACTTTCAAAACCTTGGCAATGACTTCGCTCGCGCCACTTTCCGTTTCAAAGAAAAACCGGTTTGCCTTAGCCCGCGCGCGAAGAATGCGCTTGACCAAATCTTTTTGACCCGAAAGGCTTTTGTCGCTAACCGCCAAACCACTTTGGAAAAAGCTTGGAAACTCATCCAACGCGTTCGCTATAACATTGAGCTTAAACTTGTCCCGCGCAAGGATCACGGTCGGTGGAGAGAGGACTGCGATGTGAATGGCCCCGTTTACAATCGACTGAAGTTGCGTTGCGGTGTCCCCTGCCAGGATCACGGTGATCTCCTCTTCGGGATTGAGACCCCCCCGGCGCAACATCCGTAGTCCCGCGAGGTGTTGGACTCCCCCGAAAGATGTTGTACCCATCACTTTTCCCTTTAATTCGCTAAAAGACTTTAGCTCAGGACGTGTGACCAACCAGAAAAGCGGACTCTGGAGGTTCACGGCCAGGACCTTGATCGGCGCGCCTTTTTGAAACGCCCTCACGCTTGTTCCCACAGAGTCGTACGCAAACAACTCCCCAGTTAGCACTGCTGCAATGGCGGCATCTGCCCGAACCTGATTGAGCTGAATCTCAAGTCCTTCTTCGCGAAAGAATCCTTTTTCTTGAGCGATGAATAGCTGGATGGAGGCGATGCTTCTGGCCGGGTAGCCAATGACCACCTTAGGAAGCGACTGAGCGCGGATCAGGATCGGTTTGACATCCACGACACCTAAAACAACCCCGATGCAAAATGTAATAGCTTTGACCCGTATAGAATTCCTCATCTCATTATACCTTTCTATTCTGAGCAGCTCCGCGATCCTCTATTCGCTGGAAGTCTTCACCTTTGCATATCAACATTTTTGGCGTCGGGCTAACCCGACCTGGCAACTTAGGTCTCTTGGTCCTTATTTAAGAATCCGAGTCAGTCGATTTCACTTAACAATTTTCTCTATTTCTTCAGCAGGCTATTGTACTCCTTTACCGTCTTCTCGTAATCGCGGCTGGATGCCTCCACATCAACGACGTAGGTACGTTTTGCTTGCAGCTCCACGACTTCCTTAACGAGCGGAAGATTATCACGAGCAGGAGCCATGGCGTTTGCGCGCGTGTATTGACCTGTTGCTTCAGGCGTAAGAATGAAATCGTAGAGAAGGATTGCGGCATAAGGGTGCGGCGGAAGTCTGGCCATCATGTTGATGACCGGAACCACGATCGCTGGCTCCGGCACCGAGTAAGCAACGGGAGCGTTTTCTACCAACAGATCACGGACGTTGTTCAGATAGACACCCAGGCCGCACGACTCCTCTCCCGCGGCTACGAGTTGGGCTCGAAGTGTTCCTCCCCTTCGGAGGTTGACCCCGTTTTGCCTGAAGCCGGTAATCAGCCTGTTTGCCTCCTCTCTTTTATGAATCTGCTGCAAGGCGTAAAACCATTCATATCGGGTGTCGTCGATCGAAAACTCCCCTTTCCACTTTGGGTCAAGAAAGTCCTTCCAGTCGGTGGGAGCACTCTTTACTCGCGCTCTGTTACAGATAATTGCTTGGATATTTCCGAAATAAGCAACCCACCAACCGGCAGGGTCTCTCATGTTTTGTCGTAGTTGAGACGCTTCGGGGGACACATATGGAGCAATGACTCCAGAGTCTTTCATCCCGGCGAAGGTTACCGCACTGGTCCCAATGATATCGATGTCATGCTTTCCCGCACGATGTTCGCGAATGATTCTTTCGGCAAGTACTCTGCCGCTTTGTCGCATATACTCTACTTTGATTGTGGGATAACGCTTTCGGAATATCTGGAGCGCTGGCTCAGCCCACGCTTGAGGAGTCGATGATGCCCATCGAACACTGCCTTCCTTCCGAGCCTCGCTTTCCACCCGCGCTAAGCGCTCTTTAGCGGATAATCCTTTCAATGACGTGAGAACGTCTTCGACGGACGCAGCAAATGAACACTGAAACCCTAAAATGATTAAACCTAAAACAATTCCGGAAAACGAAGATGTTGGATTATTCATTGATCTATCCCTTCTCAACGTTTGTAAAGGTTGTCGATATAACCGGTCTCGTCTAATTCCTTTACCAAACGCATTTCGACAAATTGCTCTGGTCTTGCCTTTACTGCTTTCGAATCGCCAATTAGATCCAGCACCGTTTTGACTCCGGCCAAATCTGGATATTGTTTCCTCGGGAGTATGGTTTCAGTGACGGCTTGATCGTAGGTTCTCTGTAGAATTTCTTTATCTAGCTTTTGTCTAAGGTATTTCGCAAGAACTTTTAGGCCGGTTTCACGATCTGTTTTCAATACGTGAACCGCGTCGATTTGTGATTTGCCAAAATTCAGTAAACGAGGATTGCATGGCCGGAATCAAGGCGACGCGTCGGTTCGAAGAATGGCGTGGCACGTGAGATTCACAAACCGATGAATACTGGAGAAGAATTTACAACGCGTATGCGGCAAGATCTTCACGCTCTCGTCCAATCGGCGAGAAATCCACTCCCTCCAATGGCTGGACCTTGCCTTGATCGATTTCTTCGAGTCGCTCCTTGGAAAGGGGATTGCCGAATTGTTCGTTTTTCATCCGTAAATGATACTGTAGGTATTGCGCTAGAACACTTTTCGCTCTTTCGAGCTGTTCTGGGCTTTTGATCCGTCGGGCGGCAGCCGCGATATGAATCGGCCCGTGAAACATTTCATCGCCGGAGATATCTCTTGCGGCGCGCGCTATCCTTTGTTCCAGCTTGCCTCCGGTAATCCGGCTCAATCCAATAAGCCATCCGGAACCACCACCCTCGCCGATGCCGAGGGCGATCTTAGCCATCTCATCCCCTGAAGCCCGCAGTTCCTTCTCATAGCGAGCTTTCTTTGTATTTTCGGGGAAGCGCTCGTTATCGCTCCACACGCCTAGAGTTAGCAACTCATCAACATCGATCTTGTCGCCAAATTCTTCCTCGAGGATCGCCACAAACAGCCGGTAGTGCTCCAATTCCTCGGAAAATGCTCGCGCGAGATTCTCATAGTCTCTGCGCTTAAGCTCCTTCTCAAATTTAGGCTGGAGATCTTTCAGATTATCCAGGAACTTCCAAGCCGTCGTGAGCTCCCGCGCCGCCTGACACTTTAACCATGCGATGTCTTGCTCTCTGGATCTTGGGCGGCTGAAATAGGTTCGCACGATCTCAGCGTTACCCGCAGCATATTTGGCCAGAATTTCTGTGAGTGTTTTTTTCACTTCATCGGAAAAATCCATTTTGTTCCCCTTAGTTTCATACCCAGAACGGATTGTTGCCCTCCGCCTCTCTTCGAGACGTTCCCGAACGTGATCGGCGGATAGAGCGCAGGTTTTGTTGGGCCTTGACAGGGTTCCAAGCAGCTGATTACAACCTCATGTCTCGGTTCATAGAACAACGTCGGTGAGTAACGCGGAAGTTGGGCCGCTTCCCTTTCAGGCGGAACGACCCGGTGCAACACCGATCGAAGTTGCCCGTTAGTCCAACGGGTCAAAAGATCACCCACACCGGGAAGCGATGGCGCATGTAGCCAAGTACCATCCGGCCTCTGAATTTCTAAACCTTCGGAACTGCCACGATGAAAGAGCAAAGTCATCGTACCAAAATCTGTATACGCTCCGGAACGGAGCTGCCCCGGCAGCAATGGCTCAGTGATCCAAGGCGGCATCGTAGGCGGCCTGGAGGATCCTGCCGTGCAAATCAACTGCCGTAAAGCCACAATACTCAAGACTATAGCCGGGTCGAACGTGCGCTATCTCCTCTTCCAAAAGCCGTTGTAAGACAGCTCGTCTAAAGCTCCCATGACCCATAACTCCGTCCGCGTGCTCTTTGAGGTCGGCTTCCTCATGGGTTGAAAAATAAATCGCCTGCTGTGCGGTGAGACCGTAGTGTCTGGTCAAGGCCTTGAAAAAATCGGCAGACCAGTAACCAGTCTGTTCCTCTGTTGCGCCCGCTGCATAAAACTCTGCAACTGTACCTTCCCAGAGGATCGATCTTTTGAAATCGATCTTGGCCCGAAACTCGGCGAGCATCGGTGAAAGGAAAATCTCTTCTTCGGGGATTCCCAACGCCGCGGCGGTTTTCAGTACGACATGGACGTGGCCCGGAGGCTCGGGATGGACCAGCTCGTCGGCAAGCTTTTGGGCCATCGGGGCCATGAGATCGCGATGGCTTCGAAAAAAGTGGATGTGCTTGTGATACGAGGCGGCTTCTAGGGTATTGATCTCGATCGTATAGGATCCCCAATTTTTGAAGAATAAGCGCAATGCCGCGCGCGGCAGGGTTCCAGCCAGCAGGTTTTCCATAAAAGGTCCTTGCGTGACTCTTTCTTTCCATCTGGCGGCGACCTTCTTGTAGAACTCATCGACGAAGGCCTTTGCCTCGTTCTTGTTCATAAATTCCTCGCTTGGGTCTCAATCTACTATGGCCACGCCGGTTCATATTGAGACTCTGGCTTGAGTGTTTCTTTGTTTGCACTCCGCGAGAAAGATGGCGTGAATCTCAGGGTCTTGATCTTTGTACTCAATCTGCGTCCCTCCCGACTTAATGTCCTGGTCGGTCTTCGAGAGATCTTCGACCTTGTAGGTGAAACCCCAAGGCTTCAGAGCGAGATAACGAACCGGTACTGCAGAGGGATTAAAGTGCTGATGAAACCAATTCGCCGGCGGCACGAAAAGACTATGCGGTCGCCAATCGATTCGGATACGTGGCCGTCCTTCTTCCCAAAGAAAAGAATAACCTTGACCGGAGAGAATCACGATGTGCGCGCCGGGGCCGTGTCGATGACCTCTCGGATAAGTACCGGAAGGATACTGTTCGAGATGAGCGCTCATCGTATTGCAAGCTAGATGGAGCCGGATTCCCGTGGCTCCCTGACCCCTGAGGCTGCGGTCTTTGAGTCGAAAGTCTTTGACATCAGCGATAAGATTGGACTCCCACGTCCGGTGACTTGCGACCTCTCTTCCCTTTCCGTTGTAGTAGCCTTCTTCACCATTGAATCTATCCCGGAATACAAATTCGTTGCTGAAAATGAAGTCGAGATTGCGAAAACGATTGATCATCTGAGGCGCATCCGTGAGCGCGGCAAACCGGGCTGTCTCGCTTCCCTGAGCATTGAAGTGCTGATGCCAAGCGTTTAGAGGCGGCGAAAAAAGGCTTCCTTCCTGCCACTCGAACGTCTGTTTTGCGCCTGCTTCATTCCAAACACTAGTGGCGCCTCGACCTTTGACAACATAAATCAGCTGTTCAAAGAGATAGCGCTGCGGCTGGGTCTCGCTGCGCGGAGGCACCTCACAAACATAAGCGCCACACGTACGGCCCGACCCAACGAGATTGATAAAGGATCCGAGAGCGCCGGTTCGCTTCCAGGGCGCAACCGGAATCGCGGTGAGATCTTCGACGCAATGACCGCGCACGATCGGAATTCCCTCGGACTCCTGCCACAGATCGTAGGGCGTTTTGTTCGAGTAGGCTGCTATTTTAGTCAAATCCATGAAAACTGGTCCTAGCGCAGTTTCTTAAAGAATCCTTCCCTTTCCAATTCGTCGATCACACTTTCATCGATAAACTGCTCCGCGTTGATTTCACCCTTCGCTTCACGGTCCCGGTCGCTGACTAGTTCAAGAGTGTTACGAATCCCGTCTCGGTCTACCCGCGGGGGAAAGGAAAACTTGGGCGCAAAGTAATCATAGGTCGACTCGATAATTTTCGAGTCTTGCTGCTTGAGGCGATTCGCGTAGACAGCCATGGCTTTTGCCTTGTCGGTTTTAAACTGGTAGATCGCCTCGCTGTAGGCACGCACAAATCGCTTCGCCGTGTCTCGGTTCTTCTCCAGAAACGAGCGCCGCACCGTGATCACGGTTTGAGGAAAAGCCGCCCTCAAGTCGCTTAGGTGCGCGAGAAGATTCATTCCCAGGCGAGCCGCCGCAACGGTCTCCGGCGGCGACAATACCGACGCATCGATGGCGCGCGTGGACAGCGCCGCAAGCCGTTCCGGCGCGCCGCCGCTGGCGAATATCGTCACCGCTTGCCGCGGAATGTTCCACTCTTTGAAAGCAAGCGTGATCGCCAGGTCGGTGGAACCGCCGAAGTTGAGAATGCCGATTTTCTTGCCGATCAGGTCCGAGGGCTTGCGTATTTCTTTTTGCGCCACGACGCTGAACGGGAATTTGTTGAGCGCCGCGGCGATAATGGCAATGTCGCCGCCGCGCAGACGGATAGGAATCGACGCGCTCGCCGAGCCCTGGGCAAAATCGCTGCTTCCGGAGATCAAGGCCGCCATGCCGCGCGTGCTGCCGGTGATCAGCACCATCTCAGCTTTCAAGCCATGCTTTCTAAACAGATCCAAGTCCTTAGCTGCCCACAACGGCCCTTGAAAACCAGCGTAGCCGTCATAGCTGACGACCACGCCCTCCTGCGCGTAAACGGCGAAAGGCATTGCCAAGGCAAGGATGAATCCCGTGAAAATTCTTCCCAAAATCATCATCGGACCCGACCTCACTGTTGCCCTCTGGCGGCAGCATTCATACAAGCATCGAGAATCGCGCCGTGCAAATCGATGCAGCTCAAAGCGCAATATTCCAGCGTATAACCAGGCCTCACCTCCGCGCCTTCTTCCAAGAGACGCCTCAAGACCATTTTGCGGAAGTCCCCATGTCCCATAATACCGCCTTCATGCTCCCTCGTATCAGCTTCCTCATGAAGCGAAAAATATACCGCCTGTTCCGCGGTCAGCCCGTAGTGAGTCGTTAAAGCCGTGAAAACTTCGCCCGCCCAATGGCCGAACTGCTCTTCGGTGGCGCCGGCGGCATAGAACTCCGCCACCGTGCCTTCCCAAACAATGGCGCGAAAGTAATCAATCTTGGCACGGAACTCGGCGAGCATGGGAGAAACAAAAACTTCGTCCTCGCTGATGCCAAGCGCTTTGGCCGTTTCTATGACCACGTGAATATGTCCCGGCGGCTTCGGATGGATTAACTCATCCGCCAGCTTTTCCGCCATGGCCGCCATCAAATCGCGATTTTTACGAAAAAAGTGAATGTGTTTATGATAAGAAGCCGCTTCCAAGGTATTGATCTCAATGGTGTACGCGGCCCAGTTCTTAAAAAACAGCCGAAATGTTTCTTTCGAAAGCTTGCCCGCGGCCAGGGCTTTCATAAATTGCGAGTTGCTGACCCGTTGCTGCCAACGATCGGCGACTTGCCGGTAAATCCCACTAACGTACGCTTTCGCTTCCTCTCCATTCATCTTGACGTTCATCGTCCCTCCTGCGCACTCAGAATTTCAATCGAACCTCGACCCCTCGTTTCGCGCATTCATTAATAAAGGTTTGATGGATCTCGGGGTCTTGATCCTTGTAGTCGATCTGAGTTCCGCCCGCGGATTCGACTTCTAGTGTCTTCACTAGGTCTTCGACCTGATACGTGAATCCCCAGGGCTTCAGAGCAAGATATCGGGCAGGTTCTTTTCCGGGATTGAAATGTTGGTGGAACCATTTTGCCGGCGGCACGAAGATTGTGCCCGGCCGCCAGTCGATGCGAGTGCGCGGTTTTCCGGGCTCCCACAATAAGGAATATCCTTCTCCCGAAAGAATCACTATATGCGCGCCCGGCCCATGCCAATGGGCGCGCGGATAGGTTCCCACCGGATATTCTTCGATATGCGCGCTGATGGTGTTCGCCGAGAAATGTAGCAAGATGCCGCTCGCCCCCTGACCGCGTGCGCTGTGATCGATCAGCTTAAATCCTGGAACATCCGCAATGAAATTCGAATCCCAAGTGCGGTGGCCCTCGACGACTTTACCTTTGCCGCTAAAATATCCCTCTTCGCCGCTGAAGCGATCGGAAAATGCAAAGGAGTTATTGAAAATGAACTCCAAATTACGAAAGCGGTTGATCATTACCGGCGCGTCTGTAAGCGCGACGAATCTCGCCGGCTCATCTCTTTGAACGTTGAAATGCTGGCGCCAGGTGTTGAGCGGCGGCGAAAACATACTGCCTTCTTGCCATTCGAAGGTCTGCTTACGACCCCCTTCCGTCCAAACGCTGGTTGCGCCGCGGCCCTTGACCACGTAGATCAATTCTTCGAAGAGATAGCGCTCTGGGAAAGTTTGGTCCTGCGCCGGGATTTCACATACATAACTGTCGCAACTACGCCCGGCCCCGAGCATATTAATAAAGGCACCGGAAGCTCCCTTACGTTTCCACGGCCCCAGCACCACCGTGGTCAAATCATCGATGGCAAGCCCCTTGTAAATCGGAACGCCCTCGGTCTCTTGCCATACTTCGTAAGGCGTCTTATCGATGTACGCGGACTGCTTCGTCAGATTTAAACTCATGTTCACGCCTCGATTCAGTGAATTCTCTTGAAATCATTCCTTCTCAGCTTGCGGCGCCACACGCGATTCGTCTGATTCGGCGGCCGGGCAGCCGCATCGAAGCGGCTCGAGCGCATTTCGTTGTTGCAATACGCTTCTGCCACCCCGGCGGCTGAGGCTTGAGAACCGTAGATTTCGCGGTCGACAAAAGATTAGCTCGTTACGCTATGTTGACTATTTTAACAAACTACCTCTCACGTATCGTATTTGAGCCGAAAGTGTCAACAATAGGTTGTTTAGGTATGTTGAAAAAATGTGGAGTCGCGGACTCATAGAGTCAGGAGAATGAGGCGGAGTCAGCGGGATGTTTTTTACCCATGCTGTATCCTGTCGCTTTTGAAATAATTTCGGCGGTTCGCTTCAAATTAGCCCGGATTCCGCAGTTAGACTGAGGAGAGGGCAAGCGAGGTAGAACTCTGAAGTAGCGAAGGCGTCCAACTGTAATTTTCAGAGTCATTTTGCACTTTGGCGTTTCCTCGTTATCAGGCTGAACTGGCCTTCTCACAGCACCACTGATCGATCTCTGCGTAGAGGCAGACGGCATCTCCGCCACAGGCGGATCAGCCTTCGGCTGAGACTTCGCTACGGAAGGGTTGCACCTTGCGCTACGCTATCGACGGCAACTGCGGAATCCAAGATTAGACAAGAATTTCATTAGCTGCTTCATATTGCTCAAAGATTCGACCGCGGTGAGAACCAGAGCCGCCTCGACTTGGCCAGTTGAGTTCCGCACGGGTACCGCGATTCCTCTGGTTCCACGAATCGCTTCGCCGTCACTGCTGGCGTAACCCAAATCGTGTTATTTTGATTAACTCCTTTTGCAGCCGCGTCGGTCCACTAATGTTCGATCGATAAGCTTGATAATCTTACCCCGCAAAATCAAGTCATGGAAATGGGGACTAACCGGTGGATAGTGATAAACGAGAAGGAGTTTTCCTTGCCCCATGATTTAATGGCTGATGCGTACCCACAGGAAAAATTACTTTCACCGGATAGTTACCTTCTACTCGATCGAGTATTACCATTTGATCATTTCTCGAACCCTTAGCGAGGGCGGCCGCGCTTCAGCCGATTCCCGCCGATTTTGCAGCGCGCTTGATCGTTCGACCTGACAGAGCGTGGCCGAGCACATGCCTTATCAGCAAGCGAATTTCCGGCGTGGAAAAACGGTAACGCACCAACGTCAAACTCATGACCATCTCTGGATCCATTTTGCTATTCTTGGAGCACCGCGCTATTCCTCGCTATCCGTCACGACCCGTCTCTGTGTGGCCACGAGATTCTCGATCGCATCGAAAAACCATGCAAAGAGTTCCGCCGGCCCAGTCTTGTTCGGTCTCGGAAGCGGTCGGTCTTTGATCACTTTCAATCCTTGGAACTTGTATACAGGAACGCCCAGCATCTTTTCGCAATACCCCTCAAGCTTTCGTAGCCGGATTTCCTGTAGTACTGCCATGCCTCGATTCCAATCGTTCTAGCAGGTCCAGTCGATCAACCGCTGCGCTCCATTCACAACGTTGAATTAAAAACACGCTCACGCGTCACGAACATGCTCTCACCAGGATGCCGGCGCGGCGACCCGGCCGCTCTCTCGCATCGGCGAAACATCAACAACGGACAGGAGATAAAGACAAAAGGTCTATGGATCGCGTCTCGTGCTCGGGAGCGCCGTTCCCTTACCCACCCCCTGACACTTCGACCTTTTGAGAATTCTCAAAAGGTCAAAATGCAGAGGTCAGCATTCAATCCCCACCGGCCGTCGTTGCCAGTATTCACATGCCGCATGGATATATATATATGGATACGGGCTCATTACGCACCAGAGGTAAACTGAAAGACGTTTTGGAAACTCTTACGCCACCTGGTTGGAGAGGGAAAGAAATTTAAGGAGTCTAGTGTAGCGCCGTCGCGACTCGGGTCGCAGGTTCTTCCAGGCAGCCACGAGGCGCGGACACTTGGTCTCACGCCACATCGGCTGTCTCGGTTTCAGTCGTTCAAATGATTCGGTCGTTCCTCGGCTCGTGTCGGCTCAAGGTTCACCGGCTCATGGCAATCGCCGACTCGCCTTGGACTTGCGGTCGTCGGGGAGCCATCTGCTATTCTTTGATTGCGTTGACAGCTTGGGACAGCTCGTCTGACGCTTTGTCAGCGATCAATGTGTAGAGTTGGCGGCTCGTTGGATTATCGCGCCCCAGCTCATTTTCCACCGCTTTCGTGCGCTGCGACTCAAAATCCGAATGCGGGAATTCGACAAGCTCCAAATAAACTGCACGGACCCAAGTTGTGTACTCTAATCCGGCTATTGAGATCCCGTGCCGGAATCTACATAGAAGCTGCCGTCGGCGCAGCGAAGGATGTAAACGTAGAACTCGGGGCACCAAATTTTTGCATAGCAAAAATTTGGTGGGGCGGGGGAAACCACATTGTTACTCTAAGTATTTGCCAAGTCGTGATATTTTCAGTTCAAAAATTGGGTGGCACCCGCAAAGTTGCCCCCACACCGATCCTTTCACTTACATTTCTCCCCACCTGATCTTCCAATTCATACGAGACGGCTTCCGCGATCTCCTTAACATCCGGTCGTTCGATCTCCTTGGGTTTAAGAAATTATCAATAATACCACCCTGTCGCTTAGTAGCAACCGAGTTGTAGCTGTTGAACTTCGCCTTAAAATCATCGTGTCCAATATCCTGACGACAGGAGGCTACATAGAATTGAGTAAGCAAGGTAGCGAACGCAATAAATTCACCGGGCTGAAATTTCCGATAGAGTCACCGGCGGTGAATATCAGAAACAGCCCACCACTTAGGTCCAATATCGGCTTAGGACTTTTTCTCGTGATAACCGTCCTTCTCTTCTAAACCGATGTATCGTATTTCGTAGAGCGTGAGATCCCGAGTCTTTTCATTTTGGAGATCAAGGTTGCCCGTTCTAGTCCCAGGCGCGCCGCCGCAACCGGGGGCCTCATAGGTGTTAGGCGTTGATTGCCACTGGGGGTGTAAATAGTTACTCCGCTAAGACAGCGAACAACAATAGGGCAGCAAACCCAACGGCTGTAATGGTTCCAGCAAATTTTGGCGTGCCATGCACAGCTTCTGGAATGATCGTCTCAGTTACCATGGCAATTAGTGCGCCAGCCCCGAATAACTGCAATGCAGCGGTCATGCTCGAGGATAAGCTGCCGGCCACCAAAAAGCCCGCACCTGTCAAGACTACTGTGCCGACAGCAACAGTACCCCAAACACCCAATATCCATTTGACAGAACGTCCAGCGGCCTGCATTCCGGCAGAACCCGAAATCGCCTCAGGGAGATTACCCAGCGCAATTGCAGCGATGAGCGCCGCCTCCGGACCATGCGCCTTCAGCGTCAGGCCGAGCACCAATGCTTCAGGTATGGCGTCCATAGCAGTCCCCAACGCAATGGCATTCCCGCTACCAGGGTTTGAGGTTTCGGATGGTTGGGAAACACATCCGCCACACCGTTTTCGATCCCCTGCCCCGACAGAACTCAGGACCAAATTCGCCCAACTAAACCCAACGGCGCCAATCATGAGGCCAGCAAAACCGCCAGCCAGAGAGGATGTCAACGTGATGGCTTTGGCGGCTAATTCCACGGTAGCCGCGGCCAGCAATAACCCAGCGGCCACTGCCATGGTAGCCGCAATGGCGCGAGGGTTAACGGAGCGAAGATTCCAATCAACGCGCCAACAATTATTCCCGAAACGGAAATCGATCCCCAAAACAAGGCGGAAGGAAGAGACGTGATAGTTGTGCAGATGCCAATCATGTTTTACCTTTCCTCAGAATGTAATTGCCCAAGGGTCTACCTATCGTTACACGGCACGTACCGTCGCGCGTTGACCGGGCCGCAGTACTCTTAGCCACCGATCGAAATCGGTTGCACCTGTCTGGCCGCTCTGATACGCGGATGACTTGGCCATATGCTCCTCCTAAATCAAAGCAAATAAACGATAGAGTTTGACCTCAGATCTCACTGTTGCCATCTCCCCCGAGAGCTTTGTAAAGCTGAACGAGCGACAACAACTCGTCAAGCCTGGTTTGAGTGAGGCCCACTTCAGCGACAAACAGTTCCTGATCCGAGGTGAATCTTCGTCGGGCGCTACGATTGAGCAGTGCTGCCCTGATCGATTCATTTGCGTGTCCATATCAAGCCAGATCGAATAGAAGAATCTCGGCGTCTTCGAGAGCCTTGACCTCCAATATTTTTTCTTCGCTGATCGCTGCGCCATCGCCTGCCTTAAGCAACGATTCATTGAGAGTCGCTGCGCCACGCGCAACCTGTAACCACGCGCAGCGGCCCGGCTTTAGAGAATAAGTAAGTTCCTCGCCTTTAGGCAGGACGGCGAAGGATAGCTCGGCGTCCTGATGAACCTTGACCGCTCCATCGCGCGCGTCCGGCGCGGCGACGAGGACCCAACTCCCGCTGTTTTTCTGAAGGTCGAACGAGCGCTGTTCATAACCTGGTTTCAATCCCGTTTTGTCGGGAATAATCCAAATTTGTAGGAAGTGCACGGGCTCGGATTGCGACGCGTTGTACTCGCTGTGGCTGATGCCTGTTCCCGCGGTCATGCGCTGCACGTCGCCGACTTGGATGACTGAACTCGTGCCTGTGCTGTCTTTGTGCGCCAGCGCTCCTTCCAGCACGTAGGTGACGATTTCCATGTCGCGATGGGAATGCGTGGGGAAGCCGGCACCCGGAGCCACCCGGTCTTCATTGATCACCCTGAGATCGCTGAAACCCATGTGTTGCGGGTCATGATAGCCGCCGAATGAGAAGGAGTGACGGCTGTCTAGCCATTCGAACTTGGAAGAACCTCTTTCATTGCCTGGGCGTACCGTTATCATTTAGCCTCCCGTCAATACGTGAATGAAATCATCCTCGTGCTCAGCGTCAATAAGGTATTCGACAAATATAAGTACAGGTCCCTTCGCAGGTTTGGGCTCACCCGGGTCTTTTCGCCGTTCAAAGTGATAAACTGTTCGCCGCTGCCAACCGCGGCGAACCGCCCGTCCTGAAGAGCCAAGGCCTGCCGTTACTTGTGCCCTGCCTCGGCAGCAGGCACAACGTATTCCGGGAACTTCGTCGCCGGAGCGCCGTGCACCATTGTGTAGGCATATTCCACGCCGACGCCGTAGGCGCCAAAATGGGTTTTTACGATGTCCAGGATCTCATCGTAACTGTCGCGCTCCGCCCAATCGCGCTGCCACTCGAGTGCTGAAGAACGGATCACCTCTCAGTCCGCGAGAATTTTCACTCCCTCCTTCACGCCAACGGCTTCAATTCGCCGAGCATTGTCGGTATTAACTCAGTGACGGTCGGGTGAATATGCATGGCGCGCTGAATCACCGTATACGGCGCTTTGGCGTACATCACGTTCAGGATCGAATGAATAACCTCATCGCATTCGATGCCCAGCAGAGCCGCCCCGAGAATCTCTTTGGTCCCGGCGTCGACCAGAACCTTCATAAATCCCTGTGTCTCGCCTTTCTCCACTGCACGGCCGACGCGTGCCATCGGGCGTTTCGCGATCAATCCTTTCCGACCTGACTTTCGCACCTCCGCCTCGGTCATTCCGGCTCTGCCCAGCGGCGGATCAATGTACAAAGCGTAGGCCGTGATGCGGTCGCTCACGCGGCGCTGGTCATCATCCAAAAGATTGGCGGCGACAATCTCGTAATCGTTATATGACGTGTGAGTGAAAGCTCCTCGGCCGTTGCAATCACCCAGGGCGTAGATGCCGGGCACATTGGTGCGGAGCTGATCATCCACCTGGATGTAACCGCGCCGATCCACGGCAATACCTGCGTTTTCCAGACCGAGGTCCTCGGTGTTCGGCACCCGGCCTACTGCAAGAAGCGCATGCGAGCCAACGACCGTTTTATCGCCGCTTTTGCAATCGACATTGACGGCCACCTTGTCGCCGCGTTTTTCCAGGGCGATACATTCGGCGCTCAGCCGGATGTTGATGCCTTCGTTTACCAGGATGGTGTTGATGGCTTCGGACACGTCTTCGTCTTCACGCTGAATCAGGCGCGGTCCCATCTCGACGATCGTCACCTCGCTGCCGAAACGGCGGTACATCTGCGCAAACTCCAAACCGATATAGCTGCCGCCAATGACGATCAGATGCTCGGGCAGAAAGTCCACGTCCATCATCGTTGAGTTATTCAAATGGCTCACTTGATCGACGCCGGGCAGCGGCGGAGTGGAGGCACGTCCCCCAACATTGATAAAGATTTTATCTGCTTCGAGCAGTTCATCGCCGACACGAACGCGATGCACATCTTCAAAACGCGCATGGCCTTCATAGACCGTCAGTTTCTCAGTGCTCTTCAGCCACTTCTCTACGCCTTCGTTGGAGCGACGCACGACATCGTCTTTGCGCTCTTTGACTTTCTTCATGTCAATATCGATCGCGCTGTCGATCCTCACGCCATACTCGCCGGCGTGTCGCGCGACATGAGCTGCGCGCGCACTTGCGACCAGTGTCTTGGTCGGGATGCAGCCGGTATTGACGCAGGTGCCGCCGAACCGCTTGCGTTCAATGATCGCCACTTTCATTCCTGTGCTTGCCAGCCGGACCGCGAGCGATGGCCCTGCCTGCCCAGTGCCGATGATGATCGCATCATACGTAGTTGCCATTAGATTGGGTCTCCCAAACCTTTTAAAGAGGTTTTTACGTTCCGTACCTTCCGCTTCTTGTTTTTGATGACCTGCTAGACTGACGGCGATCAGCTGGTGATCATGTTATTACGCCCGAATAGTTATCTGCGACCATAGACTCGTGAGGCCTTTCGCTTTTGAATTTCGATTTAGCTGTCGCATCTACCGGAAGCCGAACGCCCAGGTTATCCATAAATGATTACTCCTATGATCACAGCAAGGTCTAACACGATCCAACCCACGCACGGCAAGTAGATGTTCTTGTCCTTTTTCTGCATCCCAAACCAAGACCACAGAATGGCTGAGACGAGATAGGCGCTCCATGACAGGATAGAAACTCCAGCCGCCTGCTGGCCGATGCGTAGCCGCCGTCGTAGGCGATGCCGGGGACTTGGAGCGCGACTTGGCAGGTAACAAAGTCACCACGCCGGCAGGATTCGCAGTACCCGCAGTGCCCGCCGTGCCAGCCAACTCCGACCCGTTGGCCTTCTGTCCATCCCGCAACGCCTTCGGCGACCTCGTCAATGATTCCGGCGACCTCATGTCCAGGAACCCGAGGGTACTGAATGCCGGCCGACAAGCCTTCTTTGGTCATAGCATCGCTGTGGCAGATGCCGCACGCTTCAACTTTGATCCGCACCTGGCCTGCACCGGGTTCGGGAATTTCCCGTTCGACGATCTCAAAGGATCCGTTCGGTCGAGTCACTTGGACTACACGCATCTTCGACATAATTCCTCCAAACTTTATGGGACGGTAAGGCCGGCTTTAGATTTCTCGCTGATCAAAAACTGTCAACATCTACGACAGCCTGGGCAAAGGCCTGCGGCGCTTCCTGCAGCAGATTGTGCCCGATGCCGCCCTGGATATGTCGGTGCGAATACTTGCCCGCGAACTTCTTCGCGTACGAACTCGGGTCGGGACGCGGCGCGCCGTCCGCATCACCTTGAAGGGTAATTGTCGGCACGTTGATCACCGGAAACTCGGCAAGCCGCTTTTCCAGATCATCGTACTTCGGTTCGCCTTCAGCCACTCCGAGCCGCCAGCGATAGTTATGGATGACTATGCTGACGTGATCCGGATTGTTGAAGGATGCCGCAGTGCGTTCGAACGTGGCATTATCAAACTTCCACTTCGGCGAAGCGATCTGCCAAATGAGCTTCGCAAAATCTTTCGTGTATTTTTCGTACCCTGCCCGTCCACGTTCAGTGGCAAAATAATATTAGTACCACCATTCGAGCTCGTGCTTTGGCGGCAGCGGCATTCTGCCGAGTTCCTGACTTCCGATCAGATACCCGCTCACTGACACCATGGCCTTGCAGTGCTCGGGCCACAACACCACGACGATGTTGGCGGTCCGTGCTCCCCAATCAAACCCGGCGAGGATCGCCTTCTCGATTTTTAGGGCATCCATGAACGCGATCGTATCGACAGCGAGCGCCGATGGCTGGCCGTTCTGGAAGGTTTCACTCGAAAGAAAGCGCGTCGTGCCATAACCGCGCACATACGGAACGATCACTCTGTAACCGGTCGAAGCCAGCAGAGGCGCGACATCGATAAAGCTGTGAATGCCGTAGGGCCAGCCATGCAGAAGTATCACAGGAGTACCACCGCTCGGACCCGTTTCGGCATATCCAACATTCAAGAGCCCGGCGTCGATCTGCTTCAGAGGACTGAACCATTTGTTCGTTCCCGGTTTAATCGCCGGCGCAGTTGCAGCTTTGGCCTTGCTCGATTGTGCGGCAGAAGAACCGATCATGCCGAGCTCGGAGGACGCAATCGTCATTATCGCAGTGGCCAAAAAGCGGCGACGATCGTGGTTGATCTCTTCGACCATTTTTCTACTCCGATCAAATTTCCTTCAGCGAAACGCCTGCATTTGTCACCCTCGTCGCAATACATGAGCTTGTGATAACTTCGTTTTTGCTTCTGTTCTCGCTCCTGTTCAGCCGTGTACGGTTCATGGTTGCTTGAAGATAAGACGTTGAAAAAGCTTCACCGATCATTGCCGGTCATCTTTTAGAACCAGTGGCCTGTAATCTCATAAGAAAGGTCGCCTAACCAGCGGATGGCCTATCACGTAGTGCATCAAAAGTTCTAGCGCGACGAGCGTCAAAGACGCAGCTGCCAAGCCGGCCGCAAGCCGAACCTGCCGACGTTCCTGGGGTGTCGTCTCAAGGCACGAGTGACTGGCTATGCAGTCGCGGCGCATTCGGTGTTGACGCTCGAGTAAGACCAGGACGATTGAGGCAATTAATGTCGATACGGTTAGGAGTGGCACGCGGGCGGCGCTGTCGTCCAACCAGTTTGCGAGCGCATACAGCGCACCCGCCGAGCCCCCGCCGAAGGCAAGCACCAGTGCGGCGGCAATATTGCTTCCGAGGCAGCCGCTGCCGAGAAAGGCAAGCGTCACGGCGCTCCAGTTCATCGCCGGGCGATCTTCAGGCATCCACGAGGCAGCCGAGAGCACAGTCCGCGGCCTGCCGTTCAAGCGATAGGCCACGGTGCGTTGCGGGAAGCCCTTGAGGACGAGCGTCTCGGCTGACACGCCGGGATAGGCTGAGGCTACCTCTCGATAAACATCCTGTGACACGAGTATTTCGGTGGGGTCGGCTTGCGCCTGCAGGCGCGCGGCCTGGTTAACGACGTCGCCTATGGCCGTATAATCCTTGATGTCATCTGAGCCCAGCCGCCCGACACGAGCAAACCCCGAGGCTATTCCGATCGACGCGTGCAGAGGCATTTCCAAACGTCCAGAAAGTTCGGGAAGAAGCTCTTGGAGCTTTGCAGACGCCGCGACCGCAGCCGCTGCATGGTCGGCGCGTTTTATAGGAACGTTGAACAAGGCCATCACCGCGTCGCCGATGTATTTGTCGATAAAAGCTCCGTGGCTCATAAGTGTGGTCGACGCCAGGCGCAGGAACTCATCGACCACTGAGTAGGTGGTCGTTGCCCCGAGGCGGCCCGTCATCTCCGTAAAAGAGGAGAGATCGGCGAAGACCACCGTCATCTCGACGAGGCGGCCCTCCTCTAAGTGGGCGCCGCACCGTGTGCAGCAATTAGGGTTACGCGGGCTTCGACGAATGCCTCGCCACCTCAAGAAAACGGCGGTCAAGCCCACGAGCGGTATGCCGCAGACCAGGCAGTTGGCGGCGAGCGGCGGAGTTTTGATTTCTAAAGGCGCGCTCATTGCACCCACAGACACTCAGGCTGCTTCCGCCGACGCGGTGAATGTCGCCGCATTCTTCCTGACAAACTCCTGCACGCTGAGAGGCCCTTGCCCTGTTAACGTGCGCACGTCGTCCGACATCCGGTCGTAGCGGCCAGCGCGGTGCAGATCGGCCATCGTCGCGAGGTGGTTCACCAAGTGAACCGGCAAGCCGCGCTCGAGCAGCCCGTCCCGCCACGACTCGACCGGAATGTCCTGAAAGGTAATCGTGCGCCCAAGCGCCTTCGAATACTCCTGTGCATAGAAATGCATGTTCTCGGACTGCGGACCGGTCAGGTGATAGATCTTGCCGATGTGCGGCTGCGGATTGGCAAGCAGCGCGGCGATCACACGTGCAACGTCTTCCACCGCGACCGGCGAAGTCTTGCCCTCGCCGAACGGTAATCTGATCTGATTTGATTTCCTTACCGAATCCGAAGTGAGAATCAGGAAGAAGCCTTCGAGAAGCACTGTCGGCCGCACGTGCACGACCGGCAGACCGGACCAGTCCAGCGCCTGCTCGGCGAGCCAGTGCAGCTTGTGCTGCGGGCTCGCGGTGGTTTCGGTAATGCTCATCTGTGAGAGCGTCATCTGCGACATATTGATGAACGCCTTCACGCCGTGATGCTTCGCCACCGCCGCCGCATTGACCGTCGCGGCCAGATAGGTATCCGAAACCGACATGCCGAAGTACATCGTCTCGCAGCCGGCAATCACCCGATGCATCGAATCGAGATCGAGCAGATCGCCGACCACGAGCTGCGCACCCATGTCGCGCAACGCCTGCGCGCGTTCGTCTTCATTTCGCACCATCGCACGCACCACCTTGCCTTGCTTCAACAGCAGTTCGGTGACCGTGCGCCCTACCGCGCCAACGCGGCCCGCCGCGCCAGTGACCAGAATGGGATTTGCCATGTTTTTTCCTCCTATGCATTCACCTAAATCGAAACTCAGATTTGTTGAATGCGAGCGTCCACCAGCAGAATCACTTTCGCCTTACGACGTGACGTTGATACTTTTTGCGAAACCAGGCGTCTCCTGCCGGTCCGGGGGAGCATGCAGGCGACCACGCCGTCGACGACGTTGTCGGCCATCCGCGACGAAGCACTGAAGAGACGCCGCGGCAATGACTAGGGTCACCTCACCCCCACCGAGCGCTCACTTGACCATCACGACGAGCGGCTTCCCTTTTTCGACGACATACGTGGCGAGTTCCGCCCCGTTGCCCCTGCCGACGTTCTTTGCTGCGTGGACCGTTCCGGCCGGAATGAACAGGACCTCGCCGGCCTTGAGCGTCACCGGCGGCTTGCCCTCGACCTGATACTCCAGGGAGCCTTCGAGGACATAGGCGATCTCTTCGCCCGGATGACTGTGCTTGCCGAACGCCACCCCGGGGGCGAAATCGACGCGCACCTGGACGACCTCGCGTCCGGGGACGCTCAGATCGTGCCGCAGGAGATCGGTGCGCTTGATTCCCTGCTGCTGCACCTGAGCCGCGTGCAGCGCCAGACCGCTTGCGACCATCAGCACCGTTACCCCAATGATTCGAGTCGTTTTCATGTGGACCTCCTTTAGTCCTCAAATTGAAATCAGTGATCAGTGTGCCGCCCTAAGTGACCTGAAGGCGGCACGGAGTTCGTCCGCAAAGAGTTCGGGCTGCTCCAACGCGGCGAAGTGGCCGCCCTTGTCGACTTCGTTGAAGTAGATCAGGTTGCGATAGGCGCGCCGCGCCCATGTTTCCGGGGATCGATAAACCTCCTCCGGAAATACCGTGATGGCCACCGGCAGCGAGATCTCGGAGGTCTTCTGCGCGGCCGCGAGAAGAACGCTTTGGCCGCTGGTCTCCCAGTACAGCCGCGCCGACGAGGTGGCGCTGTTCGTCACCCAGTATACAGCGTGACGTCGTCCAGGAAATCGTCTTTGGTGAGCAAGCGCTCGGGCTCGCCGTCGTTGTAGTCATACATAAAGGCCGCAAGCCCCGCTGGAGAGTCCGTCAAGGCCTGGCCTATCACCTGCGGCCGCGTGCCCATCATGGCGGCATAGGCCGTGCGCATCTTGTAGAACGTATCAAGCGAGTCGAACGCCGCGCGTTCCTTCTCGGACAGTCCCGCCGGCGCAGGCCCGCCGCTGGCGAGCACCGCGGCCACGTTGGGCGGTACCGTCGCCGGCAAGTTGATGTGGATGCCGAGCAATCCTGGCGGCGCCTGGCGCGCCATCGCGCTCGAGACCGGGGATCCTCAGTCACCCCCCTGGGCGACGTAGCGGGTGTACACAAGGCGCTTCATCAGCTCAGCCCATGCTCGAGCGATGGGATCCGGGTTCCAGCCCGTGGCTGTCGGCTTGCCGGAGAAGCCGTAACCGGGCATCGACGGTATAACGACATCAAAGGCGTCCCTGTGCACGTCCGCCGTGCGCGGTGGGGTCTGTGAGCGGACCAATAATCTTGAGCTGCTCCGTGACGGACCCCGGCCAGCCATGGGTAATGATGACTGGCAGGGCATTCGGATGACGGGAGCGGACGTGGATGAAATGAATGTCGAGCCCGTCGATCGTCGTGATAAAATGCGGCAGGGCATTGAGCTTCGCCTCCACCTTCCGCCAGTCGTAGTCCGTGCCCCAGTAGCGAACGAGCTCCTGCAGCTTGGCCAACTGCGTGCCCTGCGACCGATCGGCGACGGTTTCCTTGTCGGGCCAGCGCGTGGCGTTGATGCGCCGCCGCAGGTCTAATAGCGCTTCATCGGAAACGTGTACGTGGAAGGGACGAATTGGGCAGCCCTGAGTCGTATCTCCCTGCTCTGACGAAACCGAGTTCGCAATCGACGCGTCAGCATCGCTGGTGGTACCGATTTGGGCGAGGCTGGGCGCAGCAGTGAGCAAAAGCCCACCCCAACCACACCGCTCCAAAACTGCGCGAACGTTCCAGCCGGATCGAGTCGAGCTTGACCGCCAGCGCTTCTTTGGGCTCACGACCATCGAACAGCTCTCCCTGATAATGTCGCTCTTCTCGCCCAGTGATACTTCG
>DATBLC010000253.1:0-26369 GCA_036555515.1 Binatia bacterium | reverse complement strand
CTGAGGAATTGATGGAGGACTGAAAAGATGGCCAGAGACACGATTGTTGACGAAGTGCGCCGGGTTCGTGAACAGTATGCGGCCCGGTTCGGGTTCGACCTGCATGCGATTTACCGAGACTTGAAGGAGCGCGAGAAGCGGGGTGAGTTTACGGTGGTCTACCGACGGCCGCGTCGCCCGCCGGCCGCAACTCGCATTCGACCCGAACGCCGAAGGGCAGCGGCGTCTAACTAATCGACTACAGCCGTCGCCGCTATTGCGGCGCGGCTAAGCCGGAGCGTTAGACGTGAATAGAGCAAGGAGGCCAATGATGAAGAAGTTTCTGCTTTTAGCGGTGACAATTTCAATTTTGGGTTTCTTTGGCAACGCTGCGACGGCGCAAGAAAAAGCGGAGAAGGCGAATGTACCTACCATCACGGTCTTTGTGCAAAATGACCGGGTCAAGGCGTACGAGGGGCACTTCAGACCTGGTGATAAGAGCGCCCGCATGTCAAAGCGTCCCGCTCGAGTTGAGTTTGCTATAACGGACGGACAAATGAGGAATTACTATCCGGACGGTAGAACAGAAGAGGTCATGTGGAAAGCCGGCGAAGTGAAGTGGTCGGAGCCGGCGACTTACCAACAGGAGAATATTGGGAAAACAGAATTTAGGATCCGGGTTGTCCAATTGAAGTAAAGTGCAGTACGGCGTTTGAATTTTTGGATATTGCCTTCACTCCTTCCATCGGAACTACCTCGCGCGGCGCCTGGGCTTTAACATTAGGTGGGACACTACGCATATGGTAGACTACCTCAGTGCCAACGGTCTTGAGGAGCGGTCCGTACCGCGTGTACTTTTTCAGTCACGAACCGAACGAACCTCCTCACGTCCATGTGGATCGAGATGATTTGTCTGCGAAGTTTTGGCTTCAGCCGTTGGCACTGGCACGAAACTTCGGTTTTCCGCCGAGGGAATTACGGCGGATCGGAGCTTTGATCGAAGAGAACCGAGAAAAACTATTGGAGGCGTGGCATGGGCATATTGGCGCTAAGCGCTGACGAGCGGGTGCGGGATGTGCGTGTGTCGGAAGACACATTGACTGTCGATTTGATGGACGGTCGAACTATCTCCGTACCCTTGGTTTGGTATCCAAGACTGTTGGATGGGACACCGAAACAGCGGTCGAATTGGAAGGTGTGCGCCGCCGGTTACGGCATCCACTGGCCAGATCTGGACGAGGATCTCAGCACAGAGGGTTTATTGCGGGGTGCGCCGGCCCCGGCCGCTTCGGCACGTCGCCTAACAAACCGCTCCAGGCGACGGCGAAAAGGGCGCCGCGCCTGAGCGGCGCGTTAGCCGTCTAATCGATTTTATGCCATATGCAAACGAATGTACTTTGAGATTATCGGAGAGATCGAGGATATCGAGGCTATCGCCATTGGGACATCGATTCGCGATATTGCGCGGCTTCGGAGACGTTACGGGATTGGTCGATGGAGAAAACTGAAGGGAGTGGCCACTGTTCGCCTGAGAAGTGGCGTAGTGCATCGAGCTGAGATACACTGGTACGAAGCCCATGGGATTGGGAAAGTGAAATTTAAGATCAAGCAGTTCTTCGATTAGCACATATGAAGCATCAAAAAAAACAGTTTGCGATCTGCGTCCGGAACGACGGGGCCGAAGACCTGGAGATCAGGAAGGTTTACCAGATACTTCCCGATGCGCGCGCCGCCAAGGATAAGCACGTCAGGGTTATTGACGAATCCGGCGAGGACTACCTTTACCCCGCGGAGTTTTTTATTCCATTGACGCTTCCACCTGAGGTCGAGCGCGCCCTTTCGGCTCCTACACGTTAAACTGGAGAGATTGGCTAACCATTGGGTTGAGAGAGACGCGAGGCGCGCCTCTCACCCAAAACGTTAGTTTGCAGATTCCTCTCTCTGTTCAGGCTTCCGCCTTTTTCAGGATTTCCGGTTCCACCCTCCGCCCCAGATGTCTTGAACGATTTGAACGGCTTGAGCGAATTGAACCGTCCACGATTTTTATAGTCTGTGCAAATTAGTCCGGTTATGGTACTAGCAGCTGAGATCTAGTGAAAGGGATCCGGCGATGAATTTTCTTATTCGCGGTTTTCTTGCCTGCTGTATCATTGCCTTCTCAGCTGCGCCTTCTGATAGTGTACAAGCCGCAAGCCCGCTGTTGATCGCGTATGGCGGCCACAATGAAACTATGGCGCCGATCTGGGTAGGCATTGAAAAGGGCCTGTTCAGAAAACATGGTGTCGATCCCAGAGCGCTGCAGACTCGCAGCGGCCCGATTATGATGGCCACTCTGGCATCGGGCGGCGCATCGCTCGTCTGGGCGGCGCCTGGGAGTGCCATGAACAGCTCGACGGGCGGCATGAAGCTTACCTGTTTTGCCGCCGGCAACAATGCCATGCCGCGCGAGTTGATCGTTAGAAAAGGTATCGCATCGATTGAAGATTTGCGCGGCAAGACTTTCGGCGTGCAGAGCATTGGCGGCGGTTTTTGGTTGTCTACCATGGTCGCTCTCGACGCGCTCGGCCTCGATCCCGATAAACATACGCTCAACATGCGCGTCATCGGCGATACTACCACCGTGACCCAGGCGTTGATCTCCGGAAACGTCGATGCGGCTGTCATTCCTTATAGTTTCGCCGATATGGCCAAAAGGGCCGGAGCCCGCGCATTGGCGGACGCCGGAGCCTTGAAGGTCGTTTATCAGGGGACGGTGGCATGCGCACAGAAAGAATCCAACGCGGTAACCAGCGAATTAATGAACACCTTAACTAAGGGCTTGGTCGAATCGCTGGTCTATATTCTCGACCCGCTGCGCAAACGCGACGTGATAGAAGTTCTGAAAAAGAATCTTCGGCTGAGCAAAGAAGAAGACTTGGAAGCATCGTACAGAGTCACGCGCTTGCAGATGCCGAATTTGGACATCGTGCCTAACCTGGACGCCTGGAAAACCTATCGGCGAATTATGGCGCGGGTGAATCCCAAAGTTCAGGAAGCGGATTTGGAGCAGATCATTACGGCCAGTGTGGCGAAAAACTTGGAAGAAAGCGGGTTCTTGCCCGAGATGCGAAAGAAGCTGCCGCGCTAATTTGCGCCCTTCCGGTTTTGCTGTGAAGGAACATACACCACTGAGACAGTAGAGTTCGCAGAGGGTTTTACACTCCTTCCCCTCGACGGGAAGGGCCGGGATAGGGGTGCAAAGAAAGTTAATTGATTCCGCTGAAAAGGCCCAAGAATTCTTCGACCCAGCATGGACGAAAACCCTCCGATGATTTCAACCAGCTCCTCCGTTCGCCCTGAGCTCTCGAGGAATGAATGAAGGGTTATTCAGCAGAACTTTAATTTCAGGAGGAACAACTATGCATGGTGGACAAGCGATGTTGAAAGCAATGCAGTGCACCGGCATCGATTACATATTTTCTTCGCCGGGCTCCGAATGGCCCCCGGTATGGGAAGCCCTGGCCGAGCAAACAGCGCAAGGCATCAAAAAACCCGGCTACATCAATTGCCGCCATGAAGCCGTGGCCGTCGCCATGGCTGCGGGTTTCATCAAAGCCACCCACAGGCCCCAGGTCGTCATGCTGCACGCCACCGCGGGGCCGCTCAACGCCGCGATGACTCTGCGCGCGGCGCTGCATGAGCGCACGCCGATGGTCATTTTGACCGGCGAGATCGCCGCCTACGGCGAGAACGCCAAAGTCGCCGACCCCGGCGGCCAGTGGCTCCATGACCTCACCGATCTCGGCGGCTCTCCCGACCTGTTGCGCAGCTGCGTAAAATGGGCCGACCGCATCGCATCGGCGGAATTGTTAGCTCCCACTATCGAGCGCGCCGTGCGCATCGCCATGGAACCGCCCGCCGGACCGGTTCTCATCGGCGTCCCTTTTGAATGCATGATGGAAGAAGTCCAGTGGACGGATCATGGTAAACCCAACGAAGTGGTGCGCCCCAGGGATGTCAACGAGTCCTCCATTGATAAAGCCTTGAATCTGATCGCCGCCGCGAAAAATCCCATCGCCGTGACGGAGCATGTGGGCGGCCACCCGCGCGCGGTAGGGTTGCTGGTGGAATTGTGCGAACTGTTTTCGATACCGGTGATGGAAACCTACCGGCCGGCGTTTCTGAATTTCCCGAGGACTCATCCGCTATATCAGCACCATGACCCGAAAGTTATCGATGCAGCGGACCTCGTCCTCATGGTCGACGCGGTCACGCCCTGGTACCCGGCAAGCAAGGCGCCCAAGAACGCCAAAGTCATAACCATTGCCGAAGAGTTTCCCAACTCGCGTCTTCCCTACTGGGGCTACAACGTCGATCTCGCGCTGGTCGCGCCGCCGGCGGCGACGCTGGAAAAGCTCTTGAAGAAAGCCAAATCGTCCGAGCATGTGGCCGCAAACCGGGCAAATTACGAGGCACGCCTGACGTCCGCCCGGGAGCAGCACGATAATTATTTTGGCAAGTTGAAAGACGAGGCGCAGAAGCATGCCACCGATACACCCATCGATCCGCGCTGGCTGTGCCACGCTTTGGGTCAAGCGCTCCCGGAGAACGCGGTGATCTCGGAAGAGACCACGGTGTATCGAAGCCTGATTCAAGAAGCGGTGCCGCGCGACAAAACCCAATCCTATTTCGCGCGCGTCACCGGCGGGCTCGGCGTCGGGTTGAGCTATGCCCTCGGTGTCAAACTCGCCATGCCGGAACGTCCGGTCTTCGCGCTGATCGGCGACGGCGCCTTTCATTACAACGCGGTCCCTTCATGCCTGGGCGTGGCGGAAGAATATCGCCTGCCGATTCACGCCGTGGTGTTCAATAATGGCCGTTATCTTTCGATGGAAAGCAGTCTGATAAAATATTTTCCCGACGGGGCGGCGAAGAAAACCGGAGTTCACTACGGCGCTGTAATCGGACCCAGGCCGGACTACCAGTTCTACGCGAAGGCCCACGGCGGCCACGGTATCCGAGTGGAAAAGCCCAACGAAATAACCGCGGCCATCGAGCAGGCGCTCGAATGCGAGAAAGAAGGAAAACTCACCGTCATCGATATGGTGTTGAGCGATTTCAATCCGCGCTGAACGGGCCCTCACGCCTTCCCTCTCCCGCAAGCGGGTCGCAAGCGGGCGAGGGTGAGAATTATCACCGCCGAGGCGCTGATGGCGCACCAGCGGCTTAGAAGCCGTTGGTCAATCTCACTCGTAGATAGCCTCGACGGTATGGAGTCGAAGAACTATCGTAAAAAACATGTCAGAAACCCTAGTTGAGCGTGATACTTTCGTCGGATTTATGAAGGCGGTGGCGTTTCGCAGCAAGGTCAATCCGGACGGGACGATTGTACTCCCCAAGAAAGCGCGGCGGGGGGACAAATTTCCGCGCCCAAGTTAGCGCGGCCCGCTATATAGCCGTCACTGACATCGAGAGTGAATAGGTGGCGAGTCGTAGGGGTATGGATTAACAACGATCCTCGCCTTTCACGGCTCGCCCTCATGATCTCCATCCGAAATCGCATAGCCGCAAAGGTTAAATTTGCAGATTTTGAGCTGATTTACCTTGGCGCTATTGCGCGAGATCGTCTCTTTCGGAGTCGGGATCGTATCCAATGAAGGTTGCCAAACCCTAAAGTTGGGTTCCGGATTTGTTCGCTAACCCCTCCCCGTTCACGTTCACGTTCTTTTGTGACCACAAACCTTTCCTTGACGCGTGACAATAAGCTGGCGTACAAATCAGCAGTCCAAGTCGGTTTTTCTATATGGCAACCACGAACAAAGAGGGCGCCAAGAAGCCAAAGCCGCGCAGCCTGTCCCTGAAAGCGGCTAATGCCATGCTGCTCGGTGAGAACAAGGAGCTCAAGCGCGAGCGCGACGAGTCGCTTGAACGGGAGGCGGCGACTAGCGAAATCCTGCGCATGATCACCAAGGCGCCCGGTGATCTTCAAACGGTACTCGATGCGATTGCCGAGCGAGCTGCCAGGCTCTGTGACGCCGAAGATGCTGCGATCTTTCGCCTTGATGGTAATTTTTTGCGTCTTGTTGCACACTTCGGCCCCATTCCCATAGCAGGTACTGTGGGCGAGAGTGGCCGCGTCTTGGATCGTGGCACTCCCGCTGGTAGAGCAATCATTGACCGGCAGACGATCCATGTCCGTGACCTTCAAGCCGCCGACGCTGAATTTCCGGAAGCTAAGGCCCGTGGAATCGCAATGGGCCTCCGCACGGTGCTCGATACACCGTTAGTCCGTGAAGGTGTTGCCATCGGCGCTGTTCATATCCGTCGGCGAGAGGTCCGCCCGTTTTCCGACAGGCAGATCAAGCTGCTCGAAACCTTTGCAGACCAGGCCGTGATCGCAATCGAGAATGCGCGACTCTTCCAAGAGCTAAAGGAATCGTTGGAGCAACAAACGGCAACGAGTGAAATCTTGGGCGTCATCGCCAGCTCACCGACGGACATACAGCCGGTGCTCGATGCGGTCGCGGCGACTGCTGCGCGGTTGTGCGATGCCAGAGACGTTCTGATCGATCGCATCGATGGCGATGCACTGGAACATGTTGCGACGTACGGACCGATGCCAGTGGCGCCAAGCCGACGGCCCCTCAGCAGAGGCACACCCGCGGGCCGAGCCATCATTGACCGGCAAACGATTCACATTCATGACGTGCTGCCCCTGCTCGATACCGAGTACCCAGAAGCCAAAGCACGCCAGCAAGTTACCGGCACGCGCACCTCTCTGGTAACGCCATTGCTTCGCGAAGGGGTCGCGATCGGCACCATTCAGATTCGCCGAGACGAGGTCCGTCCGTTCTCGGAAAAACAGATTGCTCTCCTCAAGACCTTCGCTGACCAGGCGGTGATCGCGATTGAGAACGTCCGTTTATTCCGGGAACTCGGCGAGCGCAACGCACAATTGCGCGAGGCGCTGGAACATCAGACGGCAACGGCCGAGGTGCTCGGCATCATCAGCCGCTCGCCCACGGACGTGCAGCCCGTGCTCGATGCCATTGTCGAAAGCGCCGCGCGGGTCTGTGGGATCGATGACGTGGGGCTTCGACTCTGCGAGGGGAACGTTCTGGTTTCGCGGGCTCATTTTGGTCCCATAACCATTGTCCGCGTCGAGATCAGTATTGATGAGCCACAGTATCGGTGGATGCGCGAGCATGGCGCGCTCCACATTCCCGACGTCCGCGCGCAAAACGAATTTCCAGCGGTCGGTTCCGCCGGCAACTACTGCACCTACTTGGCCGTTCCCCTTCGTCAGCATGGAGAACTCATTGGAGGACTGTTTGCGCGTCGCACTGAGGTACGTCCCTTCACTCCAGCGCAGATCAAGCTCCTTGAAACCTTTGCGGACCAGGCGGTGATCGCGATTGAAAACGTGCGGTTGTTCACCGAACTCAAGGAGGCACTGGAGCAGCAGACCGCTACAAGCGAAATCTTGGGCGTAATCGCCAGCTCGCCAACCGATATTCAGCCGGTGTTGGATATAGTGGCCGAGAATGCGGCCCGGCTATGCGACTCCCAAGATGCTCAGATCTATCGCGTCGAGGGTGAACTGATGAGAAAGGTGGCGAGGTACGGAACCATTCCCGACTTCATTCCGGTCGGCGATGTGTTGCCCGCGGATCGAGACACCGTGTGCGGTCGAGCCGTCGTTGATCGCAAAACGCTTCACATTCATGATGTGGGTGAAATCCCCGAATCCGAGTTGCCTGCAAGGCCCGCGCGTGAGCGCGGAACGCGGACGATGCTCGCAACGCCTTTGCTGCGAGAGGGATCAGCCATCGGTGTAATCTTGATCCGACGAGACGAAGTGCGGCCGTTTTCCGAGCATCAGATCGCGCTCCTCGAGACCTTTGCCGACCAGGCCGTGATTGCCATTGAGAACGTCCGCTTGTTCCAAGAATTGGAGGCCCGCACGCGGGAGCTAGCCTGCTCAGTGGGAGAACTCAAAGCGCTCGGCGAGGTTGGCCAAGCGGTCAGCTCCACGCTCGATCTTCAGACTGTGCTGAGTACTATCGTCAGTCGGGCGGTTCAGCTCTCTGGCACCGATTGCGGCATCATCTATGAGTACGATGAACCGACGCAAGAGTTTCATCTTCGGGCCAGCTACCAAATGGAAGAGGAGCTGGTCAACGCCTATCGTGCAGCCCCACTTCGTCTCGGACACGGTGCTACTGGTCGAGCAGCCGAGACACGAGCACCAACGCAAATTGCCGACCTGCGCCAAGAGCAAGAATTCGCAACGAGGGGAATGCGCCCCATCTTGTCTCGGCTCGGCTATCAATCGCTCATGGCGGTACCACTCCTTCTCGACCAGAAGATCATGGGCGCCTTAACCATTTACCGACGGCGCACCGGCACCTTTGCGCCAGAAGTTGTGAATCTGCTCCAGACTTTTGCCACGCAGTCGGTCCTGGCGATTCAAAACGCGCGGCTCTTCCGCGAGATCGAGGATAAGAGCCGGCAGATCGATGCGGCCAACCGGCACAAGTCGGAATTTCTCGCCAATATGTCGCATGAGCTGCGCACGCCGCTCAATGCCATAATCGGTTTTTCCGAAGTCTTGGGCGAGAGACTGTTCGGCGAGCTGAACGAGAAACAAGCCGAATACACAGAGGACATCCTTTCCTCTGGTCGCCATCTGCTCTCACTCATCAATGAGATTCTGGATCTTTCCAAGGTTGAGGCGGGGCGGATGGAGCTAGAGCTGGCTACGTTCGATCTTCCCTTGGCCATAGACAACGCCCGCACCTTTGTGCGCGAGCGCGCCATCAAACACGGCATCAATCTCGATGTCAACGTTGATGAGCGGCTCGGGGAGTTCATGGGGGACGAGCGGAAGATTAAGCAGATTCTTCTAAATCTTCTGTCCAACGCGGTGAAGTTTACTCCGGAGGGAGGACGGATTGGTATTAACGCCACGCAGACTGATGGCTCGGTGGAAATCTCGGTAAGCGACACCGGTATAGGAATCGCCCCGGAGAACCAGGCAAGGATCTTCGAAGAGTTTCGCCAGGTGGGCTCCGACTATGCGCACAAGGTCGAGGGGACTGGGCTTGGCCTGACGCTGGCCAAGAAGTTCGTCGAGCTGCATGGGGGGAGGATCTGGGTGGAGAGTGAAGTGGGGAAAGGCAGTAAGTTTACGTTTACGCTACCGATTGCACCCTCACCCCTTCCCTCTCCCGCAAGCGACGCAAGCGGGCGAGGGTGAGGGAGAGAGAATTCTCGCGCAAAGATGTGGTTCAATAAACTCAGTAGGCAGAAACGACGAAGGGCAAAGCAGGCCAAGTTCGGAGAAAGAGAATGATCAATTGTACACGCTTCATCGGTTTGCTGGTATTTCTGTCGGCGCATGGGTTCGCGCCGCAAGTTACTGACGGCGCGACGCCTGCGCCCAAGGCTCCTATTCGTTTGCGCATTAGCTACAGCTCGCCCATTGGCGTCATGGCGCCGCTGTGGATGGCGGCGGAGTCCGGCGCCTTCAAACGAGAAGCCCTCGACGTTGAGATGGTGCTCGTCGAGGGCCGCGCCGCCATTGCCGCGCTGATCGCCAAAGAAGTCGACGCTGTCCAAATCTCGATGCCAGCGATCGTGCCCGCCGCCATTGCCGGCGGCGACATTACAATGATCGCCGGCTTGCTTACCAAAATGATTTTTTCGTTGCACGCCCAGAAGGACATCAAAAATGCCGAGCAACTGCGCGGTAAAGTGTTTGGCTCCGATAGAGTCGGCACGCCATCGGATTATGGCGGGCGAATGGCGCTGTCGCTACTCGGCCTGAAGCCCGAAGTCGATTTCGCTTCCGTCCTGCGCATCGGCGGCACGAATTTCTTGTGGCCGTCCCTTCTGGCCGGACAAATCGCCGCGGCGCCGCTTACGCCACCGCAAAGCTTCACCGCCGACGCTTTGGGTTTCACACGTTTGGTGAATACCTATCATTTGCCGTACCAAAATATCGGCATCGTCGTGCGCAAATCCGAAGTCGAGGCCAAGGCCGAAGCCTGGCTCCGCTTGCTGCGCGCCATGCGCGAAGGCATCAAACGTTGGTACGACGATCCCAAATTGGCGCGCCACGTACTGACGAAATACACCAAAGAAAAAGATCCGGACAAACTTCAGAAGACTTACGAATTTTTCTCCAAGCAAGCGGGCTTCAGCGACGACTTGCAGATCACCGATGAGGGAACCCAGCAGATTTTGAACTTTCTCGGCTCCACGGTGCTGCCGGCCGCGAAAGGAACGTCGCCGAAGCAGTTTTACGATACCCGGATTCTGGACAGACTGGGAAGATAAACCCGGACTCCGCAGTAAGACTGAGGAAACGGCAAGCGAGGTGGAACCCTGGAGTAGCGAAGGCGTCCAACTGTAAAATTTCAAAGTCATTTTGCGCTTCGCACTTCGTTGTTACGAGCTTTAACGTTCCGTCGAAGCACCGCTGCTCGATGTCAGCTCAGAGGCAGACGGCATCTCCGCCACAGGCGGATCAGCCTTCGGCTGAGACTTTGCTACGGAAGGGTTGCGCCTCGCGCTTCCTGTCGAGCGCAACTGGGAATCCGGGATAAATGGTCTCGCGCGCGTGATTCGTAAATTCACCGGAGGTGAC
Source organism: Binatia bacterium (assembly GCA_036555515.1). Classification (GTDB taxonomy): domain Bacteria; phylum Desulfobacterota; class Binatia; order UBA9968; family UBA9968; genus DATACQ01. Next base: position 15,760 of record DATBLC010000253.1, on the reverse strand, counting down.
CTCGACCTTGTGCCGTTGACGGCGTTGCGTTCGCACGAATATTCAGCGGCCAATAATACGCGGCTACTTGCGCTCTCAGGGTTCGGCGGGTGAGGTCCGCAAATCTTATCATGTGAGAACAAAATCAGCTTGGCACGGAACCGGGACGGTGCGGCCGACAATGACTCGCTTATTGATCCTCACAGCCCTTTTGTGCGCTTTGAACGCGCAGCCACCGTTTGCGATCTGGACGACGTCAAACAATGCTATGGCCGACACCGCGTCGGATCGCGCGCCTTCGAAACAGCAATTGCAAACCCCGCAGAGGCTGCCGAGACCGGACATCGCCCAACAACGACTGCAGCAAAAGTTGCCGGCGGAACAGAAGACTCAAACTGATTCTCCCCTGAGACAGCAGTTGCAGACCCCGCAGCGGCTGCTGAGACCGGACGTCTTCCTGCAAAGACGCCAGCAGACAGACCCGGCGGCGCCTAAAGCTGAAATCACTCCTCAGCGGCAAGTGGTTACGCAGGGTCAGCCGGCCATATTCGACAGCAAGTCGGTTGCTGACCCGGATATGCCGATTACGGTTTATCAATGGAGCGGTCCGGACGGGCAAACCTCGAATAGACAGCGCTTCGTCGTCGATACCACAAATCTCAAACCCTCCACTTATCCGTTGACTCTCATCGTTATCGACCGGCAACAGCGGCAAGGCCGGGGACACGCCACATTAGTCGTGGAAGCAAGACCGCACGTCGAATCCCGGCCCCCGGTAGCGAGAATCAATCGCGCCATCCTAGAAGTCCAACAAGGAGAACCGGCGCGCTTCTCAAGCACGTCGTATCATCCAGACCGCACTGGCAAGATCACACACAGCTCATGGCAAACTTCATGGGGTCAAAAAGCCTCAGGAGATTACATCGATATCGACACGAGCCGGCTCAACGCGAGGAGCTACACGTTAACCCTGGAAGTCATCGATAATCGCGGCGCTCGCGATTCCGCTCGGGCGACCTTAGTTGTCACGCCGGCGCCAGCACTCCCTCCGGTGGCGAGAATCAGTCCCGATGGCAGTCGGGTGAACGAAGGGATGCCTGTGAGATTTTTCAACAAATCCCATCACCCCGATGGCAAAAGAAAAATCATCAGTGCCCAATGGCAAACCTCATGGGGACAAAGGGCGTCGGGAGATTACATCGATATCGACACAAGCAGACTCAAGCCTGGCGAACACAGCGTCAGCCTGAGGGTCGTTGACGATAATCATGCCGCTGATTCGGCGAAGGCGATTCTAATTGTCGAAGATCCGAAAGCACTCATGCCTCCCGTAGCGATAATTACTCCCGATCAAAGGCGCGTGTATCAGGGCGCGCCCGTGGATTTTGCCGACGCCTCCTATCACCCGATTAGAGAGACGAGAATCGTGAGCCGGCGTTGGAACACGCAGTGGGGACAAACCGATCTGGGCAATACCCTCAACGTCGACACCGCGTCACTCTCGCCTGGAACTTACTGGATAACGCTCCAAGTGGTTGATCAACACAAAAAAGCCGATAGTGCTAGAGCCGTCCTCGAAATTTTGCAGCCGGTGCAGCCACAGCAGCCGCCCATAGCCCGAATCACGCCCAAGCGCATTGAAGTTCAGCGGCGTGAACCGGTGCGGTTCGACGGCAGCGGTTCGTCCGACGCCGATGGTAAAATTCGCACCTGGACCTGGAGTCTCAATGACCGACCGATCGATCGAAAGCCGGCAGCTAATATCGACACGCGCGGACTGAGCCCAGGCGAATACCGAGTTCGTCTGGAAGTCACGGACGAGCAGGGTCTGACCGCGCGCGACGAAGCGCTCCTCGTCATCATCGTACCGCCGCGGGATGTTGATGCCGCGATTGTCCAACTCGATGTGTTGCCGGCGCCAGTAATGCCGAACCGGCAAGTCGAGATTCGCGCCATGGTGGCCAACCGGGGAAAAGACGCGCTGCGCAATGTGCCGGTGAGGTTTGAGATCGGTGGAGTGCGAATTGCGGAGAAAACGCTTCCATCACTCGCCGCTGGAGAGACCAAGGAGGTCACCGTCAGCTGGATTCCGAAATTTACCGGCGAACGGTTCGTCATTGCCACGGTTAACCCCGACAATCAGCCGCCCGAATCCAACAGGACTAACAATGCGACCCAACGCGCCATTTTGGTTTTCACCGAGCCGGTGATCAAAATTGCGCCCAGCCCTCTGGAAGTCCGCCAAGGCGACATGGCGAAATTCACCGGAGTGGTTACGATTCCCGGACGACCGGCCGGCCGGGACATTACATATTTCTGGCGCGGCCCGGGAAATCGAACCGGGCACGGCGCGGAATTTCAATTCGACACGCATGAACTATCGCAGGGCGATTACAAAATCGTTCTCGAAATCTCTGACAGCAGCGGATTCAAGGCGACGGCTAACACAACATTGAAAGTGCTCGGGGCAAAGCCCCAAGTATGGCTCACTGCGGATACCCAAAGTCCGGAGGCTGGCGGGGACGTTAGATTCAATGCCGGCACCCGGCCCGATTTGAGCCAAGTACAGTACAAGTTTCTGTTCGGAGATGGCGAAGAGACCGAGTGGGATGTTCGGGCCCAAGCCGTCCATCGCTACGCAAAGTCGGGAGACTATACAGCGCGACTGCTGGCGCGAAGAACCGGCATGGATCTCGGTGAAACCTTTATCGGTATCAGCGTAAAACACACCGCCTATGCGGTCTCGTTAAGAACCGAAACGGAATCTGTATCTGCCGGCGATCCGCTGGCATTTATCGCGAACATCGAACCGTCCGCCGACGACGTCGAGTATCTTTTTCGTTTCGGCGATGGTCAGGAGTCGGGTTGGACGCGCAGCCCCGCGGCGACTCATTCCTACTCAGGGAACGGCGACTTCGAGGCTACCGTTGAGGCGCGAATTCGCGGCGCCCAAGCCGTGCGCAGTCCCGTCATCCACGTAAATGTTTCAACGTCGCCGTTGCCCCCATGGCTATGGATTGGCGCCGGCTTCGCCGTTGTCGCGGCGGCAGCCGCCGCTTACGTGAAAAAAACTCGACTCACTCGCATTCACAGCGGCTTCGCGGTGGTGCCAAAACTAAATTTAGATGATCTCCGCGTCGAAACGCAGGGCCAGTTAAAGTCGGGTTGCGAGATAAGCCTCCGCACGGTCCGCGGGCAGAGCCGGTATGACATCGAAGCTTCCGGATCAATTGTCGGCGGTCGAAACGAATGAGGTCGCAGTGTCAAGCGCCACGGTCAACGATTTTTTCGGCATCTCGGTGAAAGGATTTTGGGACGATATTCTTGGCAAGCTCCAGGGCAGCGGCTCCTTGTCGGAGCTCAAAGGCAAAGTGATCGGGCAATTAAAGCCGGAACACTGGCCGAACGTCGTTTCCGGACTGGGCGATAAGGTCAGCGAACTCTTCGATGTGGACGTCGGCTTATTGCTCGTGTCGGCCTGGTGCAAGTACGGCGAGCTGAGAGAATACGCCGATCCGAAGAAGCACTCGTTCAATGAGACCCATTTGGTTCCGCTCGGCAAACACACTTTAAAGGTCGAATACTCGCCCTATCTCGAAGTATTATTCAATGGGCGGCCACTGAGTAGAATCGTCTTTGACGTGACGCTTACTCTTGATTTGGAAGGCTTTGTCTTGACGATTCAGAATGGAAAAATCATCAAGGTGCGCACCGGAACCTGCCAGGGCAGCGGAAAGATCGAATACGGCGATCGCACTCTGCTAAAAAAAGCTCTCACCAAGTTTACTTTGCCTGGCACCATCGAGCTGAAGGATGGAATCAGCCTGGGACAACGAGATGGGGCGTGAGCTCGGCGCCGCGCCGTGATCCGACTTGGACCTAGCGCCGCGTTAGAACATCGCTGGCCGTCAAAACGATCAAGATGGCGAGCCAGCAAAACCCGGCCCCGACAACTATCCAGGTGAGCGGCCGGCTGTAGCGTACGTGCATGAAATAGAGGATTACCAAAATGGCCTTGAAGGCGGCGATGACCAGCGCCACGACGGTATTCCAGTTCCCGCCGAGATCCAGGAAGGAAACGCCCGCGGTTACCATCGTTAGCACGATCAGTCCGACGAACACGCTCAGGTAGACGTTGATGGGCACCAAGGCTTCGGATTTCATAAATGCCGTCCGACTAGATAGAGCAACGGGAAGAGAAAGATCCAAACGATGTCGACGAAATGCCAATAAAGGCCTATCAACTCCACCGGAGTATAATAGGCCGACGAGAACCTCCGACGGTACCCTTGCAAGGCAAGGCCGCTCAAGAGACCGATTCCAACGATCATGTGCAGCGCATGCATGCCGGTCATCGCGAAGTAAAATGAGAAAAAGATCTCCGCGGCAGGCGCCAGCGGCCCTTCGAAGCTGAAGGAATCGCCCGGGACGAGATGTTCGGCAAATTTCATGTGGTATTCGCCGAATTTTATGGCGAGAAAGACCAAACCAAAAATGATTGTTAGAAGCAAGCAGCCGAGCAAGGCGTTGCGCCGGTTCGCTTGCGCGCTGTGCACCGCCAGCGCCATCGTGAAGCTGCTGCAAATCAATACTCCCGTATTGATGGTCCCGAGCCATATATCGAGATGGTTGCTGGCGGCGGCAAATGCCTGTGCATAGGCCAATCGGTATATCATATAGCCCGCAAACATCCCGCCGAAAAACATCACCTCGGTCGCGAGAAAGATCCACATGCCGAGCGATGCGGCGTCGCGCTGCTGCTCGATATCGTCGAACTGATGCGCGTGAACCAGGCTCGGGTTAGACATTGGCAGGCTTTCCGAAGGGTTGGGCCTGAGTGGGTTCCCCGCTGGCGTAAGCGTACGCTTCTTCGCCGACGATCGGCGTGGTCTCGAAGTTCTCCGTGCGGGGCGGCGAATCGGTTAGCCACTCCAGCCCCTTTGCCTTCCAAGGATTCATACCGGCAATACCGCCGTAGCGCAGAGACCAGATCAAATAGATTAGCGGTATGATATATCCGACTCCAAGAATCGAAGCGCCCGCCGTCGACATCACGTTCAATACTTGAAACTCGGGCGGATAGACATGGTAGCGGCGCGGCATGCCGAGATAGCCCAGCAGAAATTGCGGGAAGAAAGTCAGATTAAAGCCGATGAAGACGATCAGCGCCGAGAGCTTGGCCCAACCTTCCGGATAAGTTCGACCGGTCATCTTAGGCCACCAAAAATGAATCCCGCCCAGATACCCCATGATCGCGCCGCCGACCATGATGAAATGAAAGTGGGCGACCACGAAATAGGTGTCGTGGACATGGACGTCGATACCTAGGGTGGCCAGAAATAAGCCGGTCAGACCGCCGATAGTGAACAGACCAATAAAGCCCAGAGCATAGAGCATCGGGGCATCGTAGGCGACGGATCCTTTATAAAGCGTAGCGGTCCAATTGAACACTTTGATCGCGGAGGGGATAGCGACCAGAAAGCTCAGAATCGAAAACACCATGCTGGCGTAAACCGATTGCCCGGCGACAAACATGTGATGGCCCCAAACGAGAAAACCGATGATCGCGATGGCCAGGCTGGCGAAGGCGACAAAGCTATAGCCGAAGATCCGCTTGCGCGAAAAACACGCGATCAGCTCGCTCACCACACCCATGGCAGGAAGGATCATAATATAGACCGCGGGATGCGAATAAAACCAAAATAGATGCTGAAAGAGCAACGGATCTCCTCCTAAAGCCGGATCGAAGATTCCGAGATGAAAGATGCGCTCGAGTCCGACCAGCACCAAGGTAATGGCGATCACGGGGGTGCCCAGAATAAAAATGATGCTGGTGGCGTAGTGCGCCCAGACAAAAAGCGGAAGGCGAAACCAAGTCATGCCGGGCGCGCGCATCTTGTGGATAGTGACGATAAAATTTAGTCCCGTCAGTATCGACGAAAACCCAGTAACAAAAATCCCCACGACGGTCAGCGCCACGTGAGTGTTGGAATAGATGCTACTGTAGGGGGTGTAAAAGGTCCAACCCGTGTCGACCCCGCCGGCCGCCGCGGCGATAAGCGTGAACGCGCCGCCAAAAATGTAGACATACCAGCTGGCCAGATTGAGCCGGGGGAAGGCGAGGTCGCGCGCGCCGATCATGAGCGGAATCAGGAAATTTCCCAACACTGCCGGAATCGACGGTATCAAAAAGAAAAAAATCATCGTTACGCCGTGTAGGGTAAAAAACTTGTTGTAGGTTTCCGCTTGAACCAAGTCTCCCTGAGGGGTCAAAAGCTCCAGCCGCAACAGCGTGGCGAATATGCCGCCAATTAAGAAAAAAAACGTGATCGACAGCAGGTAGAGCCAAGCTATACGTTTGTGGTCGGTGGTGAGGAGCCAAGAGCGCACTCCATAGCTGACGTTGAGGTAGTGCTCGCGATGCATGCTCGGTGCGGCGCTCATGATTGTCCCGGCGCTCCGTCTTCACGTTCGAGGGACTTGAGGTAAGCGATGATTTGCAAAATCCCCTCCTCGCTTATCAGACCCTTGTAAGTGGGCATGACCGGCTCATAACCGGCAACGATTTTCGCGCGCGGTTCGAGGATAGACTCGCGAATGTAGGCCTCATCGGCGGTTGCGGTTCCTCCTCGTTCGAGCTTTACCGGACGGCCGAACAGCCCGACCAGGGTAGGCGCCTGAACCGCGCCGCCGGAACGGTGACAGATGACGCAGCCCAGCCGTTGGAAAAGGGCTTCTCCGACTTTCGCCATCGAGATTTCGGTCGCTCCGCCGCTCAACCATTTCTCGTAGTCCGAAAGCTCCAATACGATCACCCGACCGGTCATTCCCGAATGCTGGGTGCCGCAGTATTCCGAACAGAACAGATGGTATTGTCCCGGCCTGGTCGCTTCGAACCAGACGGTAGTGTAGCGGCCCGGCAGCACGTCGCTCTTGACCCTGAAGGCGGGCACGAAAAAATCGTGTATGACGTCCGCCGACGTCATCGTTAATTTGACGGGACGTCCCACCGGTATGTGCAGCTCGTTGATCTCCCGATGGCCGGTGGGGTGTTGTACCTTCCACATCCACTGCTTGCCGACTACGGAGATTTCGATTGCGTCGGCGGGGGGTGTATGCATCTCGGCGAAGAGTAACGCTCCCCAGGCGAACATGATCATCGTGAGCCCCAAAGGAACCGCCGTCCAAAAAATCTCCAACGGAAGGCTGCCCTCGATCGGCCGGGGTTGATCGTCCGCCGAGCGCCGGCGGTACCTGACCGCAAAGTAGATCACTGAGGTGAAGATCAAGGTAGCGAAAAATACCGCTACGGCGACCAAAAAAAAGAAAAGCGCGTCGACGCGCGGCGCCATCGTCGAGGCCTGTTCGGGAAATAACGGCAGATTCTGCCACATGGATTTTAACTCGTCGTGTTAAATTTCTGCCGCTCGCCGCGCAGCATCGCGATAATGAAAATTCCCAGCGCCAGCGCGGTGGCGATGCCGGCGAGGCGGATAATGTTGGTAATCAACAACCCGTATTTACCGGTGACGGGATCGTAGTGATAACAAAAAAGCAGCAATTGATCGATCGGCGAGCCGATCCGGTTGGCGGAAGCTTCGATCAAACCGAGACGAAGATCACGCGGCGAAAATTCGATGCCGTAAAAGTAGCGCGCGAGTCTGCCTTCGGGAGTCAAAATGACGATCCCGGCGGCGTGGCCAAACCGCGCCGTCTTGTCATCGTAATTGTAACGAAACCCGGCGGCTTCGGTCAGCCGGCGGATCGTTGCGTAGTCGCCCGTGAGAAATCGCCAACCGTCGTTTGAAACCGGGCGTGAATATCGTTTGATCGCCTCGCTCTTCTTCGCTGCCGCCGATGCCGGGGTGTCACGCGCATCAAAGCTCACCGTGAGCACCGCGAATTGATCGCCGATATCGAAAGCAAGCGCGCGGAAAGTTCTGATCATTCCTTCGAGAAGCACCGGACAGAGATCCTGACAGTTATAATAGGTGAAGTTGAGAATGACGGGCCGTTTGCCGAAGTAATCGCCGAATCGGACCTGCTTTCCCGTCTCATCGCGAAATTCGAGCTCTAAGGGCACCCGTGCGCCCGGCCTTTGATCGAACGCCACTTGCCGGAGCGCCGGCGGCCGGTCTTCGTCATGCGCATGCGCCAGTACGAATAAGAACAGCGGCAGACAAAGGACGGAGAGCGCAATGCGGCTAGGCGCACGGCTCATCATGGACGGCTTATTTCGCGGCATCTTGTTTTTCGCGCTCCGGCTTTCCGGGCCGTGATTCCCAGATGTTACTCCGTGGCCTCGCCGGCAACCCCTTTGTTGCCAAAATTTCAATGGCCCGGTCGATTGGGATCCTGACGAATCCCGCTTCTTCATCGATCCACCCATAACTATTCAGCGCGGCATCCTCGGCCGCTCGCAACTTCCGTAATTCCTCGGCGCCACTGACCTGGAGGCGCGGCTCCGGCATTGGCTCCCGCGTATAAGCCAGCGGTGAAACAGCCGCTTGTTGTTTTGCGTAGCGCAGCTGCGCCGCCCTATGAATCCAGTAGGTCGCAGCCATCACTGCGACCAGCAAAGCCGCCAATCCGACTGCGAAGAGCGCGACCATGCGCGGTTCGAGATCGCTGGATTCATGGCCCGCACTTCCCCGGCCGTTTGCGTTCAGGCTGGGTTCGCCCATCTTTGTGCTCGCTGCGCTTGCTGTAGCGTTTCCGTAAACCGCGGGTCGTTGAGCGGCAGCAGAGAATTTTCCCCAAGACGATGGAGAAACGCCGCCATCCAGATGCCGCCGATACCGATCAGCGCCCCGATATCCAGCCAATGGATGTAAAAACCGCGCGGCTGAAACGCAGGCGCCACAAGCCAAAGCAGATCGACCCAGTGCATGAATAGAATAGCGAGCGCGACACCTGACAAGATGCGGGGCCGGCGTTTTGCCGCGCGCGAAAGCAAGAGAAGAAACGGCAGCGCAAACTGGCCGAGAATGAGCAAAACCGCGACGATCTGCCATCCTCCCGAAGTCCGGCGATAATACCATGGGGTCTCTTCCTTTAAATTTTCCATCCAGACGAGCATGAATTGCGAAAACCCGAGATAGGCCCAAAACATCACCAGGGCCAGCAAGAGATTGCCGAGATCATGAAAATGATCCGGGCCGATCACTCGGGCCAAGGGATCGCTGCGCGCCATCGTATAGGCGACGCAGATAACTAACGCCAAAGCAGCGAGTCCATGACTCGCCATGAACATCATTCCATAGATCGTCGAATACCAGTGCGGTTCGAGCGACATCATCCAATCGATCGAAGAAAACGTGACGGTGAGCCCGTATAGAATCAAACCGGGCCCGCTCAAGTTCTGTAGACGGCGCGTCAGTGAAGCTTCGGCGGTGCGGTCTTGCTCCAGCGACCACTTGTTGAGGAAATGACTTAAGATTATCCATATTGCGAAGTAGAGAACCGTTCGCAACACAAAAAACGGCACATTTAAATACACGGTCTTCCGCTGCAATATCGGGTCCGCGGCCACTGCCTCGGGCCACGCCCAGGGATAAAGGTGGTGTATGCCAAAAATCAGCGGCAGGAACAGTACGGCCATCAAAGGAAGCGTTTTAATTCCGGATTCAAGCAGGCGTTGAATCACGAAGCCCCAGGCGCCCCCGACCAGATGGTGCAGCATTACCAGGGCCAGGCATCCGAGCGAAAAACTGATCGCGAACAAATAGGCGACTAGATAGGAGCGGAAAAATTGCTCCGTGTCGAAGAGCGCGCCGGCAAGACATACGGCCAGCGCCGCCACGCCGACTGCCAGGGAGCGCTGCGGTATAGAGTCCAGCCGAAACCATGTCGAGTTTCGCCCGTTCATCGTTTCGTCCCCTGTAAGCGTTCCCGCTCCTTTTGCGGTACCTCCGTCAGCGTCGCTTGCTGGCTGAGTTGCAGGGCGCGGACGTAAGCAGCCATCGCCCAGCGATCCGCGGGCGGAACCTGCTCGGCGTAACCGGGCATCGAGCCGAAGCCCTGCGAGATGACTTCGTAGAGATGACCGGGGGGAACCTTTCGCAGCCGATCGATGTGCAGAGACGGCGGAGGGCGAAAGCCCCTGCGAACGATCATTCCCTGGCCGTTGCCGACCCGATCATGACAGGGAGAACAAAATATATCGAAGCGCTCCCGTCCCCGACGCAGCATCTCCGCGGTCACTGTAAAAGGAAATGCGTCGGCCGGTTTGCCGTCAATTTTGCCGCTGTAAAAATGCTCGTCGGCTTGGAGCTGACCCTGAGCGACGGTGCCTTCCAACTGCGGGCGGGCCGATCGGTCATCGCCGAAAAATTCGCTTTTCGCCAGCGGCTCATAGCGCGGCTGCTCGGCCATTTGCTGTCGACAGGAGAAAAGAATCAGGCAAAGGGCCACGCTGAGATAGCGACTCTTTTGATGCTTCGCTTCAGTGCGCAACGTCGTAGACTCCTTGGGCGTCCAGGTCTCGCAGAAATTGCCGCGTTGCATCGGCGTCGAACTTGGAATCCGCGGCCTCGATGCACAGGAAAAACCGATTTCGACTGGCAAGCTCGAAGCGCTCGACATTGAACACTGGATGATAGGGCATCGGCAGACCGTTCAGCGCGATCATGCCGAGGACCGCCGACAACGCCGCCATGAGAATGGTCAATTCAAACGTGACCGGTATGAATGCGGGCCAGCTATTCAATGGTCTACCGCCGACGTTGATCGGATAGTCGATGACGGAGATCCAATACTGCAGGACGAAACCGCTGATGCAGCCAAAAATGCCGCCGATCAAGACAATGAGCGGCAGCCGGTTCGTATGAAACCCGATCGCTTCGCCCAATCCGTCGATCGGAAATGGACTGTAGGCATCCATTCTGCGATACCCCGCCGCATAAGCGCGTTGCGCCGCCTCGAGCAACGTCTGGGCGTTCGAGAATTCGGCCATCAAACCGTAAGTCGAAAGCTTCGCCATACAAGATAAAAAATGTTTCGGCCCTAGCCGGGTCGATGTCGGCCTTCAGCGCCGCCGGATTCATGGAGCAGTTCGCGCATTTCAAAGATCGAGATCATCGGCAGCAGCCGAACGAAGAGGAACAATAGCGCAAAAAACAGCCCGATAGAGCCGGCAAACATCGCGTAGTCCCACACCGTGCCGGAATACCTTCCCCACGCCGAAGGCATGAAATCGCGTGAAAGACTCACGACCACGATTACGTAACGCTCCAGCCACATGCCGATGTTGACGCAGATGGCGATGACAAACAGCATGCCAACGTTCGTCCGCAAGCGCAGGGACCACAGCGCCTGAGGCACGATCACGTTGAACAGAATCAAGGCCCAATACATAAACGCGTAGGGACCGGCCATACGGTTGAGCATCATGTATTTTTCGTAGAGATTGCCGCTGTACCAGGCCATGAAGGTTTCGATCACATAGCCGTAGGCGACGATCAGTCCGGTCGCGAGCATAACCGCCCCCATGTTCTTGAGATGCCGCATAGTGATGAAGTCCTCGAGGCCGTAGAGTTTACGGAGAGGAATCGCCAGAGTGAGAACCATGGCGAACCCTGAGTAAATCGCTCCAGCGACAAAATAGGGCGGGAAAATCGTCGAGTGCCATCCAGGGACGAGCGCCGCGGCAAAATCGAAGCTGACCACCGTATGGACGGAAACAACCAGCGGCGTCGCAAGACCGGCTAGAAGCAAATAGGCGGTCTCGTAGCGCTGCCAGTGAATCGCGGAACCGCGCCAACCCATGGCCAACATACCATAAGCGAAACGCGGCAACCGTTTAGTCGCCCGGTCGCGCAAGGTCGCCAGGTCGGGGATCAAGCCGACGTACCAGAAGAGCAGCGACACCGTGAAATAGGTGGAGACGGCGAAGACATCCCACACCAGGGGGCTGCGAAACTGGGGTTGGACACCCATCGTGTTCGGATACGGGAACAGCCAATAGAAAAACCACGGCCGTCCCAGATGAATAAGAGGGAAAAGACCTGCGCACGCGACCGCGAACAACGTCATCGCTTCAGCGAAGCGATTGATCGATTGCCGCCACTTTTGCCGCAAAAGCAACAAGATCGCCGATATCAAGGTTCCCGCATGGCCGATGCCGATCCACCAGACGAAATTCACGATATCGAATCCCCAGGCGACCGGTATCATGATGCCAAAAAGCCCGACGCCAATGGTGAGCAGGGCGGCCACGGTGTAGAGCAACAGCATTACCGCGGCGAACGACAGGCCGAAGCCTATGTACCAGAATCGCGGCGTCGGACGGGCGAGCACGATCGCGCTGATTTTGTCGGTGATCGTGGCGTAGGTGTGTCCCGGCTCGATGATCGGCGGGCCGCTTTCCAATGGGGTCGATGTGTTCACTGGCTCGGCCATGCTGCTATTCCGTTCCAGATTTGGGGTTGGGATTTTTTAGTTTCGCGAGATAAGTGGTTCGCGGTCGAGTATTCAATTCCGTCAAGATGCCGTAGTTTAACGAGTTGGCTTTGAGCTTTGCGACCCGGCTGCCTGGATCGTTGATGTTGCCGAACACGATTGCCTGCGTCGGGCAGGCAGCCTGGCACGCCGTCGCGATCTCGCCGTCGCGCACTTCGCGATCTTCCTTTGCGGCGGCGATTTTTGCCGCGTTAATCCGCTGCACGCAGTATGTGCACTTCTCCATGACCCCCCGGCTGCGCACAGTCACATCGGGATTTCGCAAGAGCTTCAAGCTCGGCGTTGCGAAATCCGAGTATTGGAAAAAATTAAAGCGGCGGACTTTGTAGGGGCAGTTGTTCGAGCAATAACGCGTGCCGACACAGCGGTTGTAGACCATGTCGTTCAGTCCCTCGGCGCTGTGATTGGTGGCGTTAACCGGGCAGACCAGTTCGCACGGCGCGTTTTCGCATTGCATGCAGAGCACCGGCTGGTGGACGGTTTCCGGGCTCTCCAGGCTTCCTTTGTAGTAGCGGTCGATGCGGATCCAGTGCATCTCGCGCCCGCGGCTGACTTCTTCCTTGCCGACGATCGGAATATTATTCTCCGCCTGGCAGGCGACGACGCAGGCGTTGCAACCAATGCAAACGCTCGTGTCGATGACCATCCCCCAGGCATAACCTTCGTATTTGTGCGCGGCGTAGAGCGACGTTTCCGCCTGGGAAGCATGTTCGTCCCCGCGCGCGAAATGCGGCTCTCGACGATACTGCTCCAGCGTCGCGGCGCGCACCAGATCGCGCCCTTCCATGTTGTGATGAAACTGCGTGCAAGCGAGCGGATACCGCGCGCCGGTTTTCCGCATCTCGAGTCCGAAGCCATGCCACGGCGAATCGGAGGTCCGGATCGCGTAGGTGTTAAAGCCCGCGCCGGTTCCCACTTTCCCGGCGCGCGTCCGGCCGTAGCCGAAGTACACTGTCGCGCAGCCGTCGGCGTGTCCCGGCGTGATCCATACCGGCGACTGGACGCTTCGTCCGGCGTAACGCAGTTCGACCATGTCAGCGAAAACCTTGCCGTGTTCTCCGCCGCTCCAGGCAACGCGATGGCCAAGCGCCAATCGTTCGGCCGTGGCCGGGCTGATCAACACGGCATTGTCCCAGGTAAGCTTGGTCAAAGGCTTGGGCAGTTCTTGCAGCCAACCGTTGTTGGCGAAGCGCCCGTCAAAGATTGTCGGATCCGGACGGAATATAATTTCCAGGGAGTCGGAAGATCCGCCCCCCGCGTCTGTTGCGCCGGCGCCTGAGCCCTGATCAAAGGAAGAGATGCTCTTGAGTCTTACCGCTTTGGGCGGAAAATCGGTTCCAGCTATCCAGCCATCGTGCAGCGCCGTGCGCCAGAAGAGCTCAAAATCTTTCGTACGATTCCGGCTTTTCCAATAATCGCGCACGATATTGTAGCTCGAGCGCACCGGTTGGCCCATCACCGCGGCTAAGAATTCGTGCGGCGATTTGCCGCTGTAGAGGGGCGCAATCAGCGGCTGGAGAATCGTCACTGTGCCATCGTAGGCTCGCGTGTCGCTCCACGATTCGAGATAATGAGTCTCCGGGATGTGCCACTGGCAACGCGCCGAGGTTTCATTTTCATAGAGACTTAGATAAGCGGAAAACCCGACCCGCGCGAGCAATTCTTCGAAACGCAGATCCGCCGGCGCGGAAAATACCGGATTGCCGCCGAGAATGATCAGCACGATCACCCGGCCGGCTTTCATGTCATCGATCAACTCTCTGAGCGAAGCCATTTGATCCACGGGATGGGGTTCGATCGGCTCGGTGTAGATGACCGTTTTGTCGACATTGCCCAACGTGTGGTTCATGGCATGGGCGAGAGCGTGGACGATCGGCGGCTGGTGGTTGCCCGCAACCACCAGACCGGCGCCCCGATGTTTTTCGAGATCGCGCGCCGCGGCGTCGAGCCAAGGAGCAAAACTAGCGGAAGAAGCCGGTGTGGACTTGGCGTCGACTGGAAGCCCCAACCGGGCGGCCGCGGCGCGGGCGAAGACGGGAATCTCGCTCGGACGAAGCGCGAGCCGGTGGTCGGCCATCGCGCCGGTTACCGATGGCGTGCTCTCGACCATGTAGAGACGGTTCATCGTCGTCTTTCCTTCCCTCACCCGCCGCTTGTCTGTGAACTCGCGCGCATATCGGACGTTGCCCGGCTCCATAAGAAGGAAATCCGCGTCCAGAGCCAGGATCACTTCGCTGCTGGCGAAGCGGTACTGAGTTTCGACAAATTCACCGAATGCCAGACGCGCGCCGGCCCGGACGTTATCCCGTCCGGCGGGTTCATATTGATGCCACTTTGCCCGGGGAAATTTTGCCAGCAGCAATCGTAACTGATTAGCGATAGTCGGCGACGTAACGGTCTCGGTCAAGATCCTTAAGCCGGCCCCGCCGTTGAGCCGCTGTCCTTCCAGCTCGCCGTTCAGCGCGTTGAAAAACGCGCTCCAGGTGCTGATTGAGCCCGCATTCGTTACCGCTCGCGAACGATCAGGGTCATAAAGCGCGAGGATAGACGCTTGCGCGAAGGCATCGGTGGAGCCGAGGCTGCCTGGATGAGTCGGGTTACCCTCGATTTTGGTCGGGCGGCCTTCATGGCTCTCGACCAGGATCCCCGAAGCGATGCCGTTGTGCGTAAAGGCCGTCGCAAAATATTGCGGCATACCCGGCACTAGATTCTCGGGCTGCCTGACATAAGGCACGATCCTTCTGTCTACAGGAGCGGACCTGCCGCATGCGGTGAGCCCGGCGAGTGCGAGCGAGGCTCCCATCAATTTTAAAAATTCGCGCCGGCCGAGCGGGTCTGACCGCATCGAAACCTGGCGAGGAAATTCCCGGCGCAGCAGCTCATGAAAACTTTCGCTCGCCGCCAATTCTTCCAGACTGCGCCAGTAGCGCTCACCCGCAAGCCCGCTCAGACGCGCCCGAATTGCCGCGACATCGAGCGGCGCAGTTTGGCAAATAGAATTTCCGCCGTCGGTTTTCATGACTTGCTGACACCACTGCGAGCTGGTGAAATGGAGTGGCGGAGATTTGAAGCATCGTTACGAAAACAATATCTCATGGTTCGGTAACCGATCACTCCCACAAGCTCGATTCGCAGACTTATTAAGGAGTCCACACAATTGAGTAACCAAACAGCGACCGAGGGGTGAGACCTGGAGAGCGCGGGCACAGGAGCGCAAAGGTTGTTTTCAGGCCCTGCCGGCGGGCATTTCCACCTATGGAGAGGACGGGGTGGTGGCCGGTAAGGCAGAGAACCATTGACCGCGATCGGAAGGGCTCGCCTC